>JAJISG010000077.1 GCA_022848835.1 Thermoplasmatota archaeon
TCCCATGCGTAGGTCGGCATAGCGTGATTCTGCACTTCAACAGATAGTCTGGGCCAAACCTTAAGCTGGATAGTGGGCTCTTCCATTTGTGACTCTGGGAAGGGTGTCCGTGGAGCCCGTGGAGGTGGCTGATGGCACTCACATTATCGACGTCAGGATGTTCAACCAGGCGAAATTTGGGGGAGTATACCTAGTCGATGATATGAGGAGAACAATAATCGAGACGGGTACCTCCCATGACTACCGGAATGTACTATCTGCATTGAAGCAGATGGGCATCGATCCCTCTTCGATAGAGAATGTTGTGGTCACTCACATACACCTCGATCACGCGGGCGGGGCTGGGTTCCTCCTTGACCACCTGGAGAATGCCAAGGTCTACGTGCATGAGCGTGGCTTCCCCCATCTGGCGAACCCAGGCCGTCTTCTGCGGAGCGCATCCCGCGCTCTGGGAAGCGCATTCAAGGATTACGGGACTCTGAAGCCTATCCCCGAGGGCAGGATGGTCGCCCTCAAAGGAGGGGAAATTATCGACTTGGGAGGACGCGAGCTGGAGTTCATCTATACACCAGGGCATGCCCTCCACCATCTGTCCATCTTGGACAGGACGGATCGCTCGATATTCTGCGGCGATTCCGCTGGAATATACTTCCCAGAGGACCGAAGGCTGATTCCCACAACGCCTTTTCCAGAGTTCAATCTCCCCCAGGCCATCGAAGCGATGACGACGATGGCTAGGCTAAACCCGAGGGCCTTACTATACACCCACTTCGGCCCGCGAGAGGATGCTCAGAGGGCTCTTAGAGATCAGCAAGCGGAGTACGAGAGGTGGGGCCGTCGAGCCTTGGAGACCGTGGACCAGGGAGACCTGAGCGATTCTGTGAAGGCCATCTATGAGGAGTGGTATGCTGAGGTCCAGGGGTTCCCTAGAGTCTTCGTGGAGAGGATCATCGAGACGAACTTGACGGGCTTCAACAAGTATTTTGAGAGAACGAGGGTGGATGCTTCCGGATCCAGTTAGGAGGATAGTGGAGGAGATCGGCTCCGATACTAGGTCTGGGGCCATGCCCCTTGCCCAAAGGGCGCTGGACGCATACAGTTTGCTGAGTGAGCTTTCTGGAGGTCAAGCCACTGCGGAGGAACTCCACCAGCACCTGGAGCATGTCCAACCGTGGATGGCGGCGGTCATCAATGTCTCGGTCATGGGAAGGGAGATTGCCGCATCCGGAAGGTGGGAAGACCTGGGAAGGCTGAGGGATCGGCTGGCGGCCGCCCGACAGGAGGTCGCCCATGCAGCGATGACACCATTGAAAGGGTGTGGGACACTGCTGACCATCAGCTACAGCACCGATGTGTTCGAGGCGTTGAGGAGGTTGCAGCGAGAAACTCCTGGACTCAAGGTATACGTCTGCGAATCGAGGCCCCTCAGAGAAGGCGTCGCTCTTGCCCAGGCCTTGGGGAAAGTGAGCGTGAACGCAGAGTTAGTGGCGGATGCCGCTGGACCCAGCATAGTTCCCCGGTGCGATGCAGTCGTCACGGGTGCTGATTCTCTCCTCCGAGACGGCCAACTGGTCAATAAGATAGGGACCTTAGGGCTCGGCCTCGCTTGTGTGGAATTCGGGGTCCCGTTCTACGCCCTGATGGAAGTCCTCAAGGTGGAGCTCGTGAACCATCAGATTCTCTGGGAGGAGGAGTCTAGGGACCCAGGGGAGCTCAGCAGTGAGGTCAAGGCCCTGAACTTCTACTTCGAGAGAGTGCCGGCTAAGTTGGTTCACTCCCTGGTAACCGATGTGGGGGTCATGGATACGTCCTCGATCATGAACCGCTTCAAGCGCGCTGAGGACCTGATAGATTTCTACGTCCCGGGTGGTCCGAAGCCCCAACCCTAGCGACGAAGTCTGCCCTGCGAAGCCGCACTTACAGATGTGCTCAATGCCGTACACAAACAATGGGGTTCAGGTTCGGTCTCCTCATCGGTTTCATCATAGGCGCAGTGTTTGGAAGCGTGGGCCCTCGTTCTTGCAGGCAATTTTTGCCTTCTTTCGTTCGCCGAAAGGTGCGTAGGCGCAACGCTCTTCCAATGCAAGGGCGTCAGGGAGCTGGATGGGCTCTGACCATCCCCCCAGGGCATCCTCAAACATCCCTGTCCAGGCTTGGGCTATTCCCTCCAGGGATGGCTCCTAGAACTCAGTTGTACCGGTGAACCTGAACGCGTCGATCTTCACGTCCGGCACGGTTGTCGCTCCCACCCCGAGCCACGAGGAGAATCGGTAAGACTTCGATTTCCTGCCGATCAGGGAAGCCTCGGAGAAGGCCTCCATGAGACCCTGGGTGAACCTTAGGTTCTTGACGGGTCCAGCGATCTCCCCATCTTCGATGAGGAACGTGCCGCCCCTCGTCATCCCAGTTATCAGCGCTTTCGGGGCGTCAATGGCGTTGGTGTAGTGGAACCTGGTAACGTAGATGCCTCTCTTAGTTTCGGCCACCATCTCGTCGAGGCTGGAGTTTCCCGTCTTCAGAAAGGCGTTCAAGGCCAGAGGACCCGTCGGATCCGGTAGTGGCAGGGCATGACCCGTGGACTGTCTTCCCTCCCGGCCGGCCGTGTAGGAGTCGTACACCACGCCCTTCGCGATCCCATCCTCCAGCAATAGTACTTTCTCTTTGGGTACTCCCTCCGCATCGAAGGCTAGCGGGAGCCCTTCAGGCCTTGTCCCATCATCCCATAGGGTTATCGAGTCCCCAGTAACCCTCTGTCCAAGTCTGCCGGTCACGTATGACCTACCCTCCTGGTATGCGAGAGCGCCAAAGGTGATGTAGCTCAGAGACTGGACCATGTCAGCAACGGCGTAACCCTCCAGGATAACCTCGTATTCACCGGGCTCCATCGTCTTAGCTCCAAGAGACCTTGCCGCTTTCTCCGCCGCCTTCTGGGCCGTGCCACGGTGATCGATCTTCAATATGTCCACGTTGAGGTCTTCGCTCCAACCATAGCCCTTCTCACCATCCCTCTCTCTGATGGCGGTCACAGCCAGGTGGCCCACGGTCATCTCGTCGTAGGCGCGAATCCCCAAGGAGTTTGCCACTGCGAAGGAGATCACCGTCGCCTCTAGTGAACCGAAGGCCTTCTCGCCTCTCAGGGCGGACACGACAGAGACGATGTCCTTCACGGCCTCCGCCCTCTCCTCGGGCGTGGAGTCCTGGGTATTTGAGGAGAAGTTGGGAACCTCTTTGGGCCTTCCCCCCCGTGGCAGGGAGACGAAATCCTTGTTGGGCCTTTGGGCCTTAGCCATCTTCGCCGCTCTGCCCACCGCCTCCTCGATGGCGGCTCTGTCGGTACTGTTGGTCCTCACCACTCCTAGTTGTCTGCCGTATACTAGTCTGATGATCAGTTCTCTGTTTGTGGTTGCGACATTCTGATGGATAACCGAGTTTGCATATCTGGTGAGGGCTGTGTTGGTGCCTATCAGTACAGCTTCAGTCTGGTCCGCCTGGCTCAGATCCAGAACACTTTCCACCAGCGAAATAGCCTCTGACCTGTCCATGGGCATCTAAGCCACCCCCACACGCACTCCTCGGAATCGGCCGGGGGAGGTTGCGTGGCCCACTCTTGCGACCTGGCCTGGCTGCCCCTTACCACAGTTCGGAATTCCCCAGAGGGTCCAGTGGCCCTCGTCACACACAGCATCGCAGCTCCTCCAGAAATCGTAGGTGATGCCAGTGTACCCTGGGTACTTGAGAAGGTCCCCCAGCTCTCCGTCCTTGATCTCCCATGCTATCTCCGTTGCAAACTGGAAGTTCAGTCGGAGGTCATCGATTGACCAAGACTTGTTGGTCTCCATGTATATCCCCTCCTTTGTATCGCTGACCAGTTCATCGAGGTCCCAATCCCCTGGCAACAGGTTGATGTTGGTCATTCTGATGAGTGGTATACGGCTCCACCCATCGGCTCGCATGTTTCCACTGCTCTCCTGGCCAAAGAGGACCGAAGTCTCCCTGGAGCTTTGATATCCTGTGAAGACTCCCTTCCTGACTAGGTCCACTCGTTGGGCTGGTACCCCCTCGTCATCGTAGCCGAACGTCCCCAATCCTCCGTCCAAAGTGGCATCTGCTACGATGTTCACAGACTCAGATCCGTAGGGGAAGCTGCCGAGCTTCTCAGGGCTTAGGAAGGACGTCCCTGCATAGCTCGCCTCCGTGCCCAGCACCCTGTCCAGCTCCGTAGGATGCCCGCATGATTCATGGACCTGCAGGGCCAGCTGGTTCGTGCCCAGTATGATGTCCGCCTTACCACCTGGACACCTCTTCGCATCGAGGAGGGCGACCGCCTGTCGGGCGGTCTTCTCAGCATTCCCCACCAGGTCCAGGGACTCGATGAATTCCCACCCAGCTGTCCTGAAGTTCCCGCCGAAAGGAGCGGGATAGGACCTCCTGTGGACCTCTCCGCCCCTCAGGACCAGGACCTCGGTTCCCGCCCCGGTCTGTAGGATATCTTGTTCCAGGAAGGAGCCCTCGCTGGAGGAGAAGAACCATCTCTCCCTGAAGGCCTGGAGATTGGCGGTCCTTAGCTTGATCGATTCGTCCACCTCCATGGCCCTCTGGGCATCCATGAGAAGGCTGATTTTCTCCTCTAGGGGGACCTGCCATGGATCGACCTTCCACTCAGATCTATAGGATCCCTCACGGGATGTGAGCTGTGACAGCTCCACCTCCCCCCTCTTCACACGCCCTGAGGCCCTGGCGATGCGAGTAGCCTCCTCAGCCACCCTCTTCATCTCCTGTTTACCTATCAGTGATGATGAGGAGAAGCCCCAGGCCCCATCCACCAGCGCTCGGATTCCAAAGCCTGAACTCGCGCTGTCCGTGAGCGACTCCACATTCTCGTTCTTTACCAGAACTGAACTTACACGCCGCTCTACAATCCGCACGTCGGCGTATGCGGCCCCGGTGTTAAGGGTCGCCTCCACGGCCAGGTAGCATAGATCCTTCATCCCAAGCTCCCCTGATCCGCCCTACTAGGTAACAGCGATTAATAATCTTCTAGAGCTCGACCTCTTGGCCAAGTCCAGATTCCCTCGCCCTCTGATAGGCGACGGTCGCCGTGGCAGCGTCCTCGAGGGCCATGCCCACCGACCTGAATAGTGTGATCTCATCCTTGTCCACTCTCCCCATCTTCATGCCCGCCACCAGTTCGCCCAGCTGACCATGGATGCGCCCTGACGTGAAGGCCTTCTTGGCGATGGCATCCCGAAGGTCAAGGGCCTCCTCTAATACGCCCTCCCTCCAGTCGACCACCACACGGGACCTCCGGTAGACTTCGGCGTCAAGCTCGAATACCGGGCCACCTCCTATGGAGTTGACGTGGACGCCGGGCTCGAGCCATTCGCCCTTTAGTACCGGGCTTCTAGAGCTGGTGGCGGTGACGACTATGTCACTCCCCCGAACCACCTCCTCCGCTTCGTCAGCCACCAGAGCCTCCACCCCCAGCTGGTCGGCCATCTCCTGGCAGAACTGCCTGATGTTCTCCCGATCCCGGCTGTAGGCCTTGACCAGCTGTATGTCGCGTACCGTCCAGAGGCCGAGGATTTGAGTTCGGGCCTGGACCCCTGTCCCGATGACGCCCGCGATCTGAGCGTCGACCACGGAGAGCGATCGGGCACCCAGAGCGGAGGTCGCCCCGGTCCTCATGGCGGTAATGAATGCACCATCCAACAGGCATACGGGCATACCACTATCTCTATCCAGTAGGAGGACAGCCCCAGTGATGGAAGG
>JAJISG010000078.1 GCA_022848835.1 Thermoplasmatota archaeon
CTCGAGCCTCTCCCTGGCCGCCTCCAGCTTGGACCTTGCCAGACTCTCGGTGCCGAAGAGAACCTGCCTCTGAAGGTTGCTTTCCTCCACCACGTCAAAGTCCACCAGGCCAATGCGACCAACCCCGGCGGCCGTCAGGTACATCCCCAAGGGCGCCCCGAGACCTCCGACCCCCACGACTAGGACGCTGGAGCTCTTCAGTCTCGTCTGTCCCTCGAGCCCAACTTCAGGGAGGATCAGGTGCCGGCTGTACCTCTTTATCTCCTCCTGTGTGAGACCCTCCTGCATGGGAGGTTGCCTTCCCGTCATGGGAGATGGCAGGGAGCCACCGGCCACGCTGGGAACGATAATCACAGCGTCCCCATCCTGAACGGGTGTCTTCTCCCCGCTCAAGTAGCGAATATCCTCCTCATTCACGTAGACGTTGACGAAGTTCCTCAGCCTGCCGTCCTCCGCCATGAGATACTTCTTGAGGGGGTGGTACCTCTCGATGAGCTCGTCGAGGAGGTCTTGAATAGTCTCCCCCTTGAGTTCGAGGGAATCCCTGTTCTCTGTGTACTGCCTCAGTGGCGTAGGTATCTGTACTATAACCTTCGGTCTACTCATGCTAAACACCTTCCATAATCTCTCGATTCTCGATATGAAGCGGTTCCTCCACCATCTCCTCGCCCTCCTGCCGCCAGGCCCGAACAGCCTGGACCCCACCGGGCGTGCTGGAGAGTATCAGATAGGAGTACCAAGGCCATGCCCTCTCAACATCGTGGATAGAGGGGGCTGCAGGGTGATCTGGGTGAGAATGATAGAAGCCGAGGATCTCAAACCCATTCTGTCGGGCCTCCCGGTCCGCCCTCAAAGTGTCTCGTGGATCTATGAGGTACCGATCGTTGCTGTCCGCCAGGAGGTTTGTCCCTGACCTGACCTCTCGGACGCGTCTCACCTCCCCATCGACGCCAAGGAGGAAGCCGCAGACCTCTGATGGATATCCATCTAGGGCGTGGGCCTCTAGCTTTCTGAACAGCGCCTCCGGCAGCTCCAACATCCCCTAGCGTTCCTCCCAGTAATTCTCGCTGAGGTACCTCTCTCCCTTATCTGGGAAGATGGTGACAATCCTACCCTCTGGAAGCTCCTGCGCGAGACGTAGGCAGGCAGCGAGGACTGCGCCAGAAGAGGTGCCCACCAAGAATCCTTCCCGTTTGGCGAGCAGCTTGGCGTGTTCCTGGGCCTCTTCAGTCTCCACGAAGAACTCCATGTCCTGCACTGAGGGGTCGAAGATGCCTGGTTTCAAGGAGCTCTCCATATGCTTGAGCCCCTCGATTCCATGAAGCGGGGAGTCGGGCTGCATTCCCACCACTCGGATCGAGGGGTTTACCTCCTTTAAGCGGCGCCCGGTTCCCACCAGAGTGCCGCCGGTTCCGATTCCAGCCACGAAGTGGGTGATCTCCCCTCCCGTCTGCCGAAGAATCTCCTCAGCTGTGCTCTCGTAGTGAGCTCTCCAGTTGGCGGGGTTGTTATACTGGTCCAGGTAATAGGTGCCATCAGGGTCCATCTGATGAATCCGTGAGGCGACCCTTTGAGCTACGTCGGTGCCCCCCAGCGAGTCCGTCAGGACCAGTTCGGCTCCGTAGGACCGTAGTATGACCTGTCTCTCCCGACTGACATTTGCGGGTATTACCAGCCTCGTCCCAAAGCCCATGGCCGCGCCCAGCATGGCGATGGCGATGCCCGTATTCCCAGAGGTCGCGTCTAGGAGGGTCATCCCCCACTGAAGTTCTCCCTGCTCAAGGGCATCTCTGATCATCCAGAGCACAGGCCTGTCCTTGACGCTGCCTCCCGGGTTGAACCATTCCGCCTTGGCGTAGATTTCTACCCCTTTCAGCCCCCACGTTTCGTTGTTCAACTTGAGCAGTGGAGTGTTGCCGACGAGCTCCAGGAGGCTCCTGGCCTCCTTCCTGTTTTGGCCTGTCTTGACGTAACTCTCCTGCATCTACTTGTCTCCGTGTTTGGAGGCTGTGAGTCCTACCTTTAGGACCTCTAGGGGGAGGATGGCGCATTTCAGCCTAACGGGACTTATGAGTATGCCCAGGATCTTGAGAATTCTCTCCTTGTCTATCTTCTCGACCTCTTCCAGGGTCTTGCCCTTGAGAGCGACTGTCAGCATAGAGGCGGAGGCGAGGCTTATGGCGCATCCTCTGCCCTTGAACTTCACATCCTCCACCTCACCATCGCTGTTGAGCTTCAGGTAGAGGGCGATCTCGTCTCCACAAAGGGGGTTGTCACCCTGAGCAGAGATGTCAGCGTCCTTCAGTTCTCCGAAGTTTCTAGGGTTACGGTAGTGGTCTAGGATTGCCTCCTGGTACATCTCGTAGCTCACAGCCGGAAGACCTCCCTCACCTTCTCCAGGGCCTCCGCCAGGCGATCCACCTCCTCCTCCAAGTTGTATACGTAGAAGCTGGCCCTGGTGGTGGCCAACACATTCAGCCGTTCCATGAGAGGCTGGGCACAGTGGTGGCCTGCCCTGACTGCGATACCCTCCGCATCGAGAATGGAGGCGATGTCGTGAGCGTGGACACCCTCTAAGAGGAAGGAAACGACGCCTACTCGGTCATCCGCCACTGGCGGTCCATAGATCCGGAGCCCCGGTATCTCTGTGAGCCTCTTCAAGGCGTACCCCGTCAGGGCGATCTCATGCTCTCTCACTTTCCGCATATCCAGCTTGGAGAGATAGTCTACCGCGGCCCCCAGACCGATGGCCCCCATGACATTGGGCGTGCCGGCCTCGAACTTCCAGGGCAGATCGTTCCAGCGGGCCCAGCCCAGATGAACCTCCCTGATCATCTCCCCTCCACCCAGGAAGGGCTCCATATCCTCCAGGACCTCCTCCCTACCGTAGAGTGCACCTATACCTGTGGGCCCCAACATCTTGTGACCCGAGAAGGCCATGAAGTCGCAGTCCATCTTCTTTACATCCACAGGCATATGGGGAACGGACTGAGCGGCGTCCACCAGGCAGAGGGCACCCACCTCGTGGGCCCTCTTGGCGATCTCCTTCACCGGGTTTATTGTCCCCAACACGTTGGAGCAGTGGGTGAGTGTGACTAGCTTGGTCTTCCGATTGATGAGCTCGTCGTACTGCTCCATCCTCAGGGCGCCGTCATCGCCAATGTCCACCCACTTCATGACCACCCCCTTCAATTCCTTGAGGAAGTACCAAGGGATGATGTTGGAGTGGTGCTCCATGACGGTGGTGACAATCTCATCACCCTCCTTCAGGTGCCCTTTGAGTCCCCATCCGTAGGCGATGGCGTTGATGGCCTCGGTCGTCCCGCTGGTGTAGATCAGCTCCTTAGGGTCGTCGGCGTTGATCA
>JAJISG010000079.1 GCA_022848835.1 Thermoplasmatota archaeon
AACGCCTTGGATAGAGGACGGGAGTGGGACTTCCAAGCGCAGGTGAAGGCTGGAGACGGCCTGGCCGGGGGCGATGTTATCGGAATCGTCCAGGAGGCAAAGCACGTACAGCATAAGGTTCTGGTGCCACCGGATGTTGAAGGCACAGTGAAGGAGGTCCGTGAAGGCAAGGTCAGTGTGGAGGATGTGGTGCTCACCATGGAGAGTGGCAGGGAGTTGACCGTCATGCAGACCTGGCCCGTGAGAAGACCCCGACCTGTTAAGGAGAGGCTCATGCCCACAGTTCCTCTCATTACCGGACAGAGAGTGTTCGACTTCCTCTTCCCGCTGGCCAAGGGTGGAACCTCCGCCATTCCCGGGGGTTTTGGAACTGGGAAGACGGTCTCTGAGCACTCGCTCGCCAAATGGTGCGATGCCCAGATTGTCGTCTACATAGGCTGTGGTGAGAGGGGCAATGAGATGACAGAGGTGTTGACTGTCTTTCCAGAACTGGAAGATCCTACGACCGGTGCACCCCTCATGGAGAGGACCGTCTTGATAGCGAACACTAGCAACATGCCAGTGGCCGCCCGAGAGGCGTCTGTCTACACGGGCGTCACCATCGCCGAGTACTATCGGGACATGGGCTACCACGTAGCTCTCATGGCGGACAGCACGAGTCGGTGGGCTGAAGCCATGAGAGAGATCTCCTCCCGCCTCGAGGAGATGCCTGGAGAGGAGGGCTTCCCCGCATACCTCTCCGCCAGGCTCTCAGAGTTCTATGAGAGGGCCGGTAGAGTGACTACCCTCAACGGGCAGGAGGGGAGTGTGTCCGTCGTCGGTGCAGTATCCCCATCGGGGGGTGACTTCTCTGAACCCGTAACCCAGGGAACCCTTCGCATCGTGAAGGTCTTCTGGGCCCTGGACACGAAGCTGCGGGAGAGGCGGCACTTTCCAGCCATCAACTGGCTCACGTCCTACAGCCTCTATTCCCCCATCTTGGAGGACTGGTATGCCAAGAACGTTGACGACGAGTGGCCCACCCTGAGGGCGTGGACTCACAGGGCACTGCAGGAGGAGGCGGAGTTGGAGGAGATTGTCAGGTTGGTGGGGGCTGACGCATTACCAGAGGACCAGCAACTGACCTTAGATGTCACCAGGATGATTCGAGAGTCCTTCCTGCAGCAGAACGCCTTCCATCCCGTGGATAGCTACTGTCCCCTGGATAACCAGTTTCGGCTGATAAAGGCTATCAAACGGTACCACGACCTCGGACAGAGGGCTCTCACCTTGGAGACACCCCTAACGGAAATCGTGAACCTGCCCTCCCGGGCCCTCCTCTCCAGGGCGAAGTACGAGGAGGATATGGAAGAGGAGCTCAGCAGAGCCCTCAGCCAGATGGAAGAGGAGTTCAAGGAGCTGGAGGCTGCCTGATGGTCAGGGAGTATAGGACCATAACGGAGATCGCGGGACCCCTCATCTTCGTGGAGAAGTCGGAGTCGGTGGGATATGCTGAGCTAGTGGAAATCACTCTCCCCAACGGGGAGAAGCGTCGAGGACAGGTGCTGGACACCTCCAAGGAGATCGTCGTCGTCCAGATCTTCGAGGGCACGGCGGGCATCGACCGTTCCTCCAGCGTGAAGTTCCTGGGGGAGACGATTCGGTTGAGCGTCTCCCAGGACATGCTGGGTAGAGTGCTCTCCGGTAGCGGCAACCCAGTCGATGGCGGCCCACGAATCCTGCCCGAGGATCGAGTCGAGATAGTGGGTGCCGCCATCAATCCGTACTCCAGGGCCCACCCCAGCGAGTTCATTCAGACTGGAATCTCCACCATCGATGGAATGAACACCCTGGTGAGGGGGCAGAAGCTTCCCCTCTTTTCCGGCTCCGGGCTTCCACACAACGATGTCGCCCTTCAGATAGCAAGACAGGCCAAGGTGCCGGATGCGGTGGAGCCCTTCGCAGTTGTTTTCGCCGCCATGGGCATCACCCATGAGGAGGCCGGGCACTTCATGGACGACTTCGAGAGGACAGGCGCCCTCAAGAGAGCGGTGCTATTCCTAAACCTCGCCGACGACCCCGCTGTGGAGCGGCTCATCACACCTCGTATTGCCCTCACTGCCGCAGAGTTCCTCGCCTTCGACCTGGGTATGCACGTCCTGGTCATCCTCACAGACATGACCAACTACGCGGAGGCTCTCAGACAGATAGGGGCCGCTCGTGAGGAGGTGCCGGGGCGGCGCGGTTATCCCGGGTACATGTACACGGATCTGGCGACTATCTACGAGCGTGCGGGCCGAATCAAGGGGAAGAGGGGGAGTATCACCCAGATCCCCATTATGGCTATCCCAGATGATGATTGGACGCACCCCATAGCGGACTTGACGGGCTACATTACGGAGGGTCAGCTAGGCGTCTCCAGGGAGCTTCATCGCAAGGGCATCTATCCGCCTATCGACCCCCTTCCCTCCCTCTCCCGCCTTATGGACGCCGGAATCGGCTCAGAGAGAACCCGGGAGGATCACAAACAATCCTCCGACCAGCTATACGCGGCTTATGCGGAGGGAAAGGACATCCGGGGGCTGATGGCCATCGTGGGGAAAGAGGCCCTCTCAGGGAGGGATCGCAGCTTCCTCGATTTCGCCGACAGGTTCGAGAACGAGTTCATCCGTCAGGGCGAAGAGGAGGATAGGGACATAGAGACGACCCTGGAGAAGGGATGGGAGTTATTGGCCACGCTGGATGAGGCGTGGCTCACCAAGATCGATAGAAAGACGCTGGACAAATACCACCCAGCCCACCGGAAGGCTGCCTAGATGGTCCTGACAGAGTACAAGCCCACTCGATCTCAACTCCTCCTCGTTCGTAGAACGCTGCGCATGGCCGAGAGAGGCCACAGACTCCTGAAACTAAAGAGGGACGCCCTCATCTTGGAGTTCTTCAATGTCTTGAATCGGGCCAAGGAGATCAGGTCTGACATCGTGAAGAGGTATCGAGTTGCGGAGGAGAGACTCGCCATCGCTGCATCCGTCGAAGGGAAGGTGGGGGTAAAATCTGCGGCCTTCGCACTCCTGAAGACACCCCAGCTGGAGTTGAGCTCCAGAAACGTAATGGGCATCGTGGTGCCCAAGATCGAAGCACAGAGCGTCCGGAAGGGCATTCACGAGAGAGGTTACGGCATCATCGGAACCTCTGCCAGAATCGACGATGCGGCTGCGGCCTATGAAGAGCTGGTGGAGGATATCATCGTAGCGGCGGAGATAGAGACCACCATGAGACGCCTCATCGAGGAGATTGAGAAGGTGAAGAGGCGTGTGAACGCCCTGGAGCATCGGGTGATACCAGAACTAAAGGAGACGGAGAAATTCATCCGTCAGCGGCTCGAGGAGACGGAGAGGGAGAACATCTTTCGACTGAAGAGATTCAAGGCGGCCGGGGGATGATCGAGCGACTCCAATCCTGGTTATCGGACAGCGAAAGGAGGGCTAGACTCCTTCGATTCTTCTGGATCGTCTCTCTGCTTCTGATGCTATTGGGCTACGCCATCATCATCTCAAGGCTGTTGTAGGCTTCAAGGCTCCAACCTGATGACGTCCGCCTTGAGGTTTCTTCGAACGATCTCGTCGGCCAGCGTCTGGAAGGCTAGCTGGACGTTCTCTCCCGTCTTAGCGCTCGTATAGAAGTAGGAAGCATCGAAAGCCTGAGCCGCCATTTCGATCTCTTTCTCACCGAAAAGCAGCATGATCTCGTCCTTCAGATCCACCTTATTGATTGCGTACATAGTGGCAACATCTCCCGCGACGTTGTAGACGGACTGAATCCAGTCGTCCAGCTCCCGGAGTGTGGAGTAGCGGGTGAGATCACACACCGCCAGAATTCCCTGGGCGCCTTGGAAGAAGGCTTCCCTGAGGAGGTCCCTTATGCCCTTCTCCCCCATGATGTCCCAGATGACCATGTCCATATTGATGGATAGATCCCTCTCCGGGACCTCCACCAAGAACTCCTTCTTAGAGACCTTGGCTCCGAGGGTCGTAATGTACTTGTCGTCGAATACATCTTGGATGAAACGCCTTATCAGGCTCGTCTTGCCTACAGCCGCCTCTCCGACGAGACACACCTTGGATTTCATCTGGTATTCCGTAGCCATGGAACCTCCAGCGGCCTTACTTGGAACCACATCTACATAAAGATAGTGAAGCAGTTCTCAACTGGAACGGTGTGCCCGAAAAGGTATTCTGGCGATAAGCACATGGGGAGGGGCATGAAGAGGGAGAGGAGGCTCATTATTGCCCTGGACGTTGAAGCGGAGAAGGCGCTTTGGATCGCTCAACAGACCTCCGAACTGTGCGACGCCTTCAAGGTCAACTATCCCCTGGTGCTCTCGGCGGGATTGGAGGTAGTAGATCGCCTTTCCGCCCGTGGCGACGTCTTATGCGATCTAAAGCTGGCGGATATCCCCGAAATCAACAGACTCATCGTCAAGCTTCTCTTCGACCACTCGGCCTCCGGGGTCATCGTGCATGGCTTCCCTGGAGAGGACTCAATCATGGCGTGTATCGAAGCTGCGAAGGGGGATGTCTTCGTGGTAACACTGATGAGCCATCCAGGGGCTGAGAGATTCCTAGCACCTGCGGCGGAGGATATAGCGGCCATGGCGAGGGATAAAGGGGCAGCAGGCATCATCGCCGGAGCCACGAGACCGGAAAGGATAGCGAGGTTTCGGGAGATCGTGGGAGACTTGATGATACTCTCCCCGGGAATCGGGCCCCAGGGTGGGGACCCACGAGAGGCCATCAGGCAGGGGGCAGATCACCTAATCGTCGGGAGGAGAATCACACAGGCTGAGAATCCAGCGATGGCCGCGGAGGAGGTCCTCCGGGAGATCGAACGAGCGGGGGAAAGCCTTTAAGCAGTCCCATTCTTTCCAGGCCCGAGGGGGTGGAACGTCGCGGGGAAGGGTGCTCATTCAGTTGCCTCCAGAGGAGATGCCCACTTCCTGGTATAACATCCTTCCAGATCTGCCTAAAAGCCTTCCCCCTCCCACTGACCCCGATGAGGGGCAGTCTCGACTGAAGAGACTCGAGGAGGTCCTCCTGGCCCATTGCCTAGAGCAGGAAGGATCGGAGGAGAGGTGGATCAGAATCCCTGATGGTATCAGGGAACTATATGAACAGGCAGGAAGACCCAGACCGCTCATACGAGCTCGACGGCTCGAGGAGAAACTCAAGACGCCCGCACGACTGTACTACAAGGCGGAGTTTTACTCGCCGACGGGCAGCCATAAGGTGAACACAGCTCTTGCCCAGGCCTATTATGCCAGGAAGGAGGGCTATGAGAGGTTATCGACCGAGACTGGAGCAGGCCAATGGGGGAGCGCTCTGGCCTACGCAGCATCCCTTGTGGGCTTGGAACTGGTAGTCTACTGGGTCCGGGCTGTCTACAAGTGGAAGGATGAACGGCGGCACTTCATGAAGGCCTTTAACGCCAGAGTTAGGGCCTCCCCCAGCAAGCATACGGAGGTGGGCAGAGGGCTCCTCAAGGAGGACCCAGAGCACCTCGGCTCCCTCGGCATCGCTGTTTCCGAGGGCCTCGAGGAGGCGGGGAAGGACCCCAGGACCATCTACTGCCTCGGTTCCGTCCTGAATCATGTCTTGCTGCACCAGACGATCATCGGACTGGAGACTAAGCTGCAGATGGAGATGGTCGACGACTATCCAGATGTCATGATATCCTGTTTGGGTGGAGGAAGCAACTTCGGCGGCTTTGTCCTTCCCTTCGTAGCTGATGTCATCAAGGGTCGCAAGATCAGGTTCATTGCGACGCAGAGTGAGGCGGCTCCCAACCTCCAGGGAGAGTACAGGTACGACTTCGCCGATCACGCCGAGCTAACGCCAATGCTCAAGATGTACACCCTGGGCCACAGGAAGAAGATGCAACCCATCAAAGCCGACGGGCTCAGGTATCACGGCGCTGCGCCAATTATCAGCCTGCTCAGACATGAAGGATACATCGATACCATAGCCTACCCCGCGGACGAGAGTTACGTGTTCGAGAAAGCGCGCATCTTCACCACCACCGAGGGGTTTCTCCCCGCACCGGAGTCGGCCTATAGCATAACCGGGGCCATCGACGAAGCCCTTCGATGCAAGGAAACCGGGGAGGAGGAGGTCATCGCCTTCAACATCAGCGGACACGGGCTTCTGGACATCGAAGCCTACAGGGAGAAGCTGGGCATCTAACGCGCTTTATAGCACCGCCTTGTATGAGGGATCGTGGAGCTCCCCCCTGAGACATTGCGGAGGTTGAGAGGCTGGCTCGACGGGGATCCCGTGGGCAATGCCCATGTGATATACCGAGCCTTCTTCGATCCAAAGAGAGGGGACATTCTGGTCGACGATCCCTCCGACCCACACGCGGTCGTCGTCCATGATAGGGAGGGGAGTAGACTCGCGGTCGCTGCGGAGGACCCATCGGACGCGGCAGCACTGTTGGAGAGCCTGCCTCCCGGTGAGTACCGCATCGCCTCCATCGACCTCAACCTCCTTCCCTCACTGAGGCGTGCCATCCGGGTGGAGATGGGGGAGCCAGTTTGGGTGTTCAGAATGTCGAGGGAGGACCTCCGGCCCTCCCGGGTGCACGGGACGAATCCAGTGACTGTCGAGCACGCTAAGATGATCGCCGAACACTGGCACCACGGTAGAGAGGCTTACGACTACGTGAGGTCCAGGATCGAGGATGGCTTGAGCTCAGGTGTATACATTGATGGTGAGCTCGTGGCCTGGGACATGACCCATCTGGAGACGGACAAGGTGATCATGCTCGGCTTCCTCTACGTAAAGGAGGTATACAGGGGACGAGGATATGCGAAGACGGTCACCACCTCCATGTGTAGGAGGGTGTTCAAGCTGGGAAAGACACCGGCCTGTCAGGTGTTCCAAGACAACGAAGTCTCCATGAGCCTAACTGAGGGGA
>JAJISG010000008.1 GCA_022848835.1 Thermoplasmatota archaeon
CCATGGGAGCACAGCTTGAACCCTCCGCCATAGAAGGTTTTTCGGGCGCTGCGCACCACCCCTACGATCTGGAGGACGTTGTGCGCCTGGGCAAGGCTCTCAGGGAGTTCCAGGGCGGGAAGGTCGCCGTAGGGGTGTCTAAGCTGCCCTTCAAGTGTCCGGCAGCTCCCTACGAGACTGCCCTCCTGATGGACTACTACTTTCGAAAGAAGGGCATACGGGACAGGGTGGAAATGGAGTTCTTCACCCCCGAGCCCTTTCCCGTGCCAGCCGCCGGGGAGGCCATCGGAAGGAAGGTAGAGGACATGATGAAGGAGAGGGATATCCCTCTCTATACCAAGAGGGAGATGGAGCATGTCGACCCTGAGTCGAGGGTGGTTCACTTCAGGGGGGATGCACAGACAGCTTATGATCTCCTCGTCGCGGTGCCTCCTCACACCACATGCGAGGCTGTCAGGAACTCTGAGTTGGTGAAGGATGGTCCTTGGATCCCCGTCGACCGACATACCCTGAGGTCTTCCTACGATGATGTCTACGCCGTTGGAGACGTGACGAGCATCCCCACACCGTCGGGCAAGGTCCCATTCCTGCCGAAGGCGGGTGTATTCGCCGAGGGTCAGGCCAAGATAGCGGCTGAGAATATCGCCGCAGAGGTCGTGGGTGGGGAGGAGGCTCGATGGGATGGCTACGGCACCTGTTTCCTTGAGGTAGGGTACGGCAAGGGAGGGATGGTGCGGGGCAACTTCTATGGAGAGGGAGGCCCGGAGGTCAAGATGAGGAATCCCGGAAGGCTGTGGCATTGGGCAAAGGTCCTCTTCGAGAGGAGATGGCTAAGCAAGCTCTTCCGGTAGGGTTGGCAGCAGGGCTCATTTGAGTTTGGCGCCACAGGCACCGCAGTAGGCGAAATTCGCGGGGATGCCCTTGGCCCCACACTCGCCACACTCCTTCAGGTATGGTCCCCAGAGGAATGATGGTGCGCCGCCAGAGGCGGCCTCTTCCCTCAGCTCCCGATACCTTGCAGGCCTCTTCTCCACAAAGGCCCTCATACCCTCCCAGGGCTCCTGGGTGGCGAAGTGGATGGAGAGCCAGTCTCTGGCATGGCCTATGGTCATGTGCCAGGCCAGGTCCTTCCAGAAGTTGACCTGCTGCTTGGTGTAGCGGGCGCACTCGGGGAACTTGTCAATGAGCTTCTGGCACATCTCCTCCACGGCTTCATCCAGCTTCTCATAGGGCACCACCTGGTTCACGAGCCCCCAATCGAGGGCCTTGCCTGCTGGGATGTTCTCGCAGAGGTACAGGATCTCGCGAGCTCGCCGGTCGCCTACCATGATGGGGAGCCACTGGGTGGCCCCACCGGATGCCACGCTACCCACCCTCGTTCCGACCTGCATGATCTCCACATGCTCTGCGGCGATCGCCAGGTCGCAGGCCATCTGGAACTCGTTCCCCCCGCCGGCGACCACGCCGTTGAGCCTAGCGATGGTGGGCTTCCCGCAGTTCCTGAGCATGTCCACAGCGGCCTGGAACTCCACCATGTACTTCCAGTAGTCGTGAGGCCTCTTCATGTACACCTCAGCATACTCCTTGACGTCTCCGCCGGTGCAGAAGGCCTTCTCCCCAGCTCCTGTGAGGACGATGACCGCCACCGCATCGTCGTAGGCCGCGTCCCTGAAGGCCTCGTGCATCTCCCTTAGGGTGAGGGTGCTATAGGCGTTGTACACTCGGGGCCTGTTGATCGTGACCCTTGCCACCCAGTCGGACTTCTCGTAGATGATCTCCTGAAAATCGAAGTCCTCGGGAGGCTTTTCCTTGATGGGATCGGTGGGCATGCGGGTGCATCGGGACCAGTCTATATATCCATTTTCCGGCAATCTAGTCGCCAAGCGCAGGCAACGTCTCTGGAAACCGAGGAATCGACCCAGGAGTTCGTCAGAAGCTCAGTATTAACAGTCTGGAGCGGTTAGACCGTTTTCATTGGCAACGACAAGGGAGAGGGGCTGGGCCATCGCTTTCAACCGCAACGAACTAGCTGGGGCCTTTGGGGACATAGGGACAGACCTTCCCCTGATCCTGGCAATGGTGGCGATCAACGGCCTGGACGCTACGAGCGTCTTCGTGATGTTCGCCGTGTTCCAGATACTGACGGCCCTGCGTTACGGCCTGCCGATGCCGGTGCAGCCCCTGAAGGCCATGGCCGCCTTGATGATCACCACGGGGGCATCACCTGGGCTGCTGTTTGGAGCGGGGTTGGTGGTGGGAGCCACCATGCTCGTACTATCCCTTACGGGGACCATCGACAGGATCAACGCTCTCCTCCCCGCGGGAGTCGTCCGGGGGATCCAGTTCGGCCTAGGCATGAGCCTCATCCTGGTGGCCTTCACCTTCATGTTGGGGGAGGGCACCATGGGACTCATCGTCGCCTTCGTCGGGGTCCTGGTAATCCTCATCCTCGGGAGAAGCTCCAGGTTTCCACCCGCCCTTCTTCTGATCGCGGGTGGCGCACTCCTAGCGGTGTATCGGGGTCTGGATGCAGCCTTACTGCTCGACGGCATAGGCATAGGACTGCCGAAGCTCAGCCTTCCCACGATGGATAATATCATTCAGGGAGGGCTGCAGTTGGCCATCCCTCAGATACCCCTTTCGATAACGAACTCCATCATAGCCACTACCTTCCTGGTCACGGACCTCTTCCCAGGACGAAGGGACATCACCCCCCGCAAGATCTCCATGACCTACGCGCTGATGAATCTGACCTCCCCATTCCTCAGTGGCGTCCCTGTATGTCACGGCTCTGGCGGCCTGGCCGGGCATCACAGATTCGGTGCGCGTACGGGTGGTTCTGTCATCATATACGGGCTGATCTTCCTGATCCTGGGCCTCTTCTTTGGCAGGGTAATCTTCGAGGCCGTGAAGGTATTCCCCTTCCCCATACTGGGGGCCCTGCTCTTCTTCGAGGGCTTCGCCCTCACCAAGCTCATCATGAAGGTGAAGAAGAGCTCGGTGGACCTAGTGGTCGCCCTCCTCGTTGGATTCCTCATCATTGGACTGCCGTACGGGTATGCCATTGGCATTGTCGGTGGAACGGTCGTGTACCACCTCCTGCGGCGGCGTAAGATCTCCCTGTGACTCTCGAAGATCGGATGCTCCTAGACTGAGGAGCGCCGAAGTCCTCTTGTAGGGCTGACCAATGCAGGAGGAAAGACGAGACTATCGGGCGCGAGA
>JAJISG010000080.1 GCA_022848835.1 Thermoplasmatota archaeon
ATCCGGCAAGGCCCTGAGAAAGCTGGCAAAATGGTTCGGTGTTGTGAGAAGGAATGCGAAGAACGTATCTTCCACTTCAGGTGGACTATCTGAGACAGCGGGCCTTCACTCCCGTTGAAATCATGGTTACAGACGCCGTAGTCTGAAAAGCGACCTCAGAATACGACCTGCCCTCACACCTTAGGCGGTTAGAAGGAATTCCAGAACCGTACTCTGATCGGACTTGCCGCTTCTCCAGCCGCGATGGCTGATTTTCGTTTCAACTGCTCAGGGAGGAAGACTGAGATTCTGCCCCTTTCTGACACGTCCGGACACTAAGCCTTGGTGCAACCATTGACTAACGGTCCTATCTCACCGAACGTATCACCGTTCGGATCAGTTGTCGAACGCTTAGCTGACTTCTGTAAAAGTTTGTCAGTCTTCTGGCCAATACAGAGTCGATCCCCCTACTCTTCAGGGTGCGACGAAAGGAGGCGGCTCCCCTTTCTCTTCGAAACGCCATGCCGAGAAGGCTCATTCCCAGACGCAAGAGGAGGAGGGGGACCTGAGATACAACGACGAGTATGACCTCTCGTGCTCCCGTCATTCCTCGTCGCTCTCTAGACCCTTCTCTTTGAACTTCTCCTTGATCTTTTCCTTGACCGCCTCCTCGATGGAGGATCCGATGTCCTGGTCAATCTCGATTCCCTTTTCTGGGCCTCCTTTCTTGCCTATGAACTCCTGAATCATGGCGGCGAAGTTGGTCTTGTTCATGAACTGTTTCGTCAGTTCGAAGGCTTGCCCTTCCTCCATTCCCGCCTCGCGAAGGCTCTTATAGAAGTCGGCCACGGCCTTGGCGTAGTTGGCTGTCTGCTCCGATCCGAACAGGGATTCAGAGAGGGCCTTCAGGAGTTTCGGTATCTCCGTGGAGACGACCGAGAGCACCTCTTTCAATTCCTCAGCATCCTCTACCATGTCATCCACCTCAGATGTCTCATTCCCGGTCTACATATTAAGTGAAGTGGGTACTTGTGACCAGCTGGTTTCGTCACACCGGTGAGTATAGACCTCAATGGGATTTTCCCTCCTCCTCCCCCTCCGAGCCGGGAGCTATGAGCCCAAGAACCTGAGACCACCTGCGCACTGTCTCGTCCGAGACATCGTAGACCCTTCCCCGCGACTCACGGGAGGAGACCACAACGCCCTTCTCCTCCAACAGCATGAGCCTCTCCCGGACGATGCGACGAGAAGCGGTCCCTCGACGCGCTCTCAGGCCCGCCGCGATCTGGGATATGTTCCTCCCGCCCTTCTCGAAGAGGACTCTGACGATATCCCGGGATATGGGATCCTTGATCTCCGGGATTGCCATCTCGGGGGAGAGGGACCCGTAGCGTTGGAGCAGGTCCAGGAGGCGAAAGTAGGATCTCGAGATCTCCTGCAGCCTATCCAGGTAACCCACAAGCTGAGCGTAGGGCTGGCTGAGGCGGTCCATGGCCTGCTCCAGCTGGCCCATCCTCGAAGCCAGCGCCTCTAGGTCAACCTTCTCCTCATCCTCCGGCATGGGACTGGTCGCATGTAGCCAGGGTTGCCTCTTTATAACTTTCTCACTTTCCGATTCATCTCAACCACAATCCCCCTGAACGGCGACATTGGAGGAGGGACCCAAGGGGGTAAGCAGTCCTCATACCAAGAGGTTTCGTCTCCCCTTGCCGATGCTGGATTTGGGGATTCTGACAGGAGTGACAGCTGACCTTATTCGCGCAGCCGGCCCCAGGGCCACGATGAAAATGGCATCTCTACCTCGGGCATGGGGCTCGAAGAAGGTAATGATTGCGTCATCGAAGAAAGTAAGTCCAGTCGCCCCCAGGTGTGGGCCAAAGAGGAACGCCTAAAGCTGCTTGCTCTCGCTGATGAGCTCCATCACAGTATCCTTAGCGTGACCGAACAGCATCATGGTTTTCTCGTCGTAGAAAAGCTCATTGTCGATGCCTGAGAAACCAGGGCTCAGGCTGCGTTTCATGACGATCACATGCTCTGCCTTATCGACGTCCAAGATGGGCATGCCGTAGATGGGGCTGCTCCTGTCGTGCCGAGCAGCGGGATTGACGACATCATTTGCCCCAATGACGAGCGCGACCTCCGTCCGCTCGAACTCCGGATTCACGTCGTCCATGTCGTAGAGTTTCGTGTAGGGGACGCTAGCCTCAGCTAACAGGACGTTCATGTGACCCGGCATCCTGCCTGCGACTGGGTGGATGGCAAATTTGATGTCTACGCCCCGGCTCTCGAGGAGACTGGCGAGCTCGGCAACTGCGTGTTGGGCCTGGGCCGCAGCCATTCCGAACCCCGGGACGATGATGACGGAGCGGGCATAGCCAAGGACCATGGCCGCTTCTTCCGCATCGATGGTGCGGACCGTTTTGTCGATGACAGCCGCAACCCCTCCCTTTGCAGCAACCTTCCCCGCCCCGAAGGCGCCAAAGAGGACGTTCGCCAGGGAGCGGTTCATGGCCTTCGTCATGATCTGTGTGAGGATGAGGCCTGCGGCTCCCACTAACGCGCCCGCTATGATCAGCACGAAGTTCATCAAGATGAAGCCAGCGGTGGCGGCGGCTAGTCCGGAGAAGGCGTTTAGGAGCGATATGACCACGGGCATGTCAGCTCCTCCGATCGGTATGACCACGAGTACCCCGAGGACGAAGGCAATGGCCACCAAGACCAGGAAGAGCGTAGGGCTCACTTCGGCGAACAGGAGGTAGGCGCTGCCCGCCAGGAAGGCGATGAGCAGTGCGCCGTTGATGGGATGCTGCAGCGGATAGGTCACTGGCGCCCCCGATATTGTGCCCCGCAGCTTGCCGAATGCCACCAAGCTTCCGGTGAGCGTAGTGCCACCGATCAGGACGCCCACCATCACGATCACCGAGATGTCCAGGGGAATCGCCTCCGGCGTTCCGATTCGGCGCCAGAACTCCGCTATGGCAACGAGCGCCGAGGCACCGCCGCCGAATCCGTTGAACAGACCAACCATCTGTGGCATGGCCGTCATCTTGACCAGCCTCGCTCCGGTCGCCCCGAGGATCGAGCCGATGAGGATGCCAACGAGGACCATCTCATAGTTGAGGACTGCCCGATCCAGGAGTGTTGCCACTATGGCTATGAGCATGCCCATCGAGGCCAGAAAGTTCCCCCTCCGTCCCGTTGCAGGCGAACCAAGATAGCGGAGTCCAAGGATGAAGAGAGCCGCTGCAAGCAGGTAGGCGAGTTCTATGGAGGACGGGAGGAAGTCAGGCATGCACCGCCTACCTCTTCTTGAACATCTGTAGCATGCGGTCAGTCACCAGGAAGCCGCCCACGACGTTGATGGTCGCCAGCACGACGGCGATTAGACCCAGCCATACGGGAAGGTTCCACTCGCGCGCCCCCGCCACCATCAAGGCGCCTATTAGGACGATACCGGAGATGGCGTTGGCGCCTGACATCAGAGGCGTGTGCAGCGTCGGCGGCACCTTGGTGATCACCTCAAATCCGACGAACATTGCCAGGACAAAGACGAAGATGCCCACTATCAGCAAATCGTGCATGCGGTACCTCCTCCAGATCACCCTTTTCCTCTTCCCTGCTGGGCGATGGCTTCCCGTACCCTTTCATGGCGTACGAGACCATCATGGGTCACACAGCAGGCGTCGATGATCTCATCATCAAAGTCGAGATGGAGCTTCCCCTCCCGGGTTATGTGCTGAAGAAGGGCCAGGGCGTTCTTGGAGTACATCTGGCTGGCGTGAGTCGGCATGGAGGATGGCAGGTTCAATGGCCCAACAATCTTCACGCCGTCGTACACCACCTCCTTCCCGGGTTTGGTCAGCTCACAGTTCCCCCCCTGCTCAGCCGCTAGGTCCACTATGACAGACCCTTGTCCCATGCCAGCCACCATCTCTTCAGTCACTAGCATCGGCGCCCTCTTGCCGGGCACCTGGGCGGTGGTGATTACCACATCAGACATGGAGATGTGCTCCGTCAGCAGCTCCCGCTCTCGCTGCTGTGCGGCCTCGGAGACCTCCTTGGCATAGCCTCCCTCTGCCTCGGTCTCCTCCTCCAGCTCTACTTCCACGAAGGTGGCCCCTAGGCTCTGCACCTCTTCCTTCGCGGCTGACCTGATGTCGAAGGCCTCCACCAATGCGCCGAGTCGGCGGGCTGTTGCGATGGCCTGGAGACCTGCGACCCCTGCTCCTATGACCAAGACCCTTGCAGGCCTCATGGTGCCCGCTGCCGTTGTGAGCATGGGAAAGAACTTGGACAGTTCGCCTGCCCCCAA
>JAJISG010000081.1 GCA_022848835.1 Thermoplasmatota archaeon
TGCATTGATCTCCTCGGCCGCGAGATCAGACGCATCTTCCATGGGTGCTCCTAACCACCCCAGGGTTCCCGTAGTGGGCAAGATGGTCCCTATCCTAATGGTCTGATCCTCCTCATCTCCGGGGGCGAAGACCCCCATGAGGGCCAGTGCAGCGACTATGACAACTATTACGACGATGACGGCTGCCACAGCTATCCAAGTGGTTCTACTCACGCCAGGGGGCGGTGCTTCTGCCATTTAACCTCCTCCCATTTCAATGCCCGTAGCGCATCCCTTTAAATAAACGTTTCGCTGGCTGATATCGGATGTGGACGTCAAAAGACCTTTGGCGCACCTATCATGAGGAGGAGGATCTTCAGCTCCTCGAGGATGACCGTGTACTCTCTGAGGAGGAGGTGTCAGGATATGCGCCGTTGGCGGTGAGATAGGAGACATATGCAGGCATGCAGGGTCCCGAGGGAGAAGCCCAATCATTGGTTGCAGGATACAGGAAGAGAGGCTAGATCACTCCGCCGGCACGGAGCCAACGGTAGGCTTCTTCGAAATCCCTTACTTCGTAGTCAGCCCACTGCGAGAGCGTGCCTCTGGGGTTCACAGCCAGGGAGATTCCCGCCGCCCTCAGCAGGCCGACGTCCATAGCTCCGTCGGCGAAGGCTATGATGTCCTGGGATCCCACTCCCATGGACCTGGCCATCTCTTGGGCGAAGATGCCCTTTGTGGCGGGGGTAACCCGGACCACAACCTCCCCAGTGAGTCTGTCACCCTCATAGATGAAGTCATTGGACACACACCTGTCAGCCCCAAAGAGCTGTTGAGCCCTCTCGGCCAGCTCCGAGGGGCCACCGGTGATGAGCCCCACCATGTGTCCCATCGTCCTCAAGGACCTGACGAAGCCCAGGGCCCCAGGGACAAGTCGAATGTCACCAGCGAGCTTCAATACCTGGTCCCTAGTGATGCCTGAGAGAGATCGCGCCCTCTCTCTGAAGCCCTCAACCCAATCGATCTTCCCCTCCACGCCTAGGCCCGTGATACGCTGGACCTCCTCCTCTCGACCGACGAGCTTGGCCAGCTCGGGCAGAAACTCGTTGTATATGAGGGTGTTTTCCAGGTCGAAGACAAAGAGTTTCATGAAGACCGCCGGGAGAAGGAAGGGTGGGATAAAAAGCTTGGCAAATGATGATGCACAGCCGAGGTGGTGTCCAACCGAAAGCTTCTTGATGAGTGCCAAGAACATAGGACTGTCTTGTTCCCCATAGGCCACATGGGCCTCACGGCGGCCCTCGGAGAGTTCCTCACTCGCAGACGCGTCATCTCCCAACAGCTGGATTACCGCATCCTGCTGCTGGGATCGATGCTGCCCGACGTAATCGACAAGCCCCTTGGAATACTGCTCGGCATCGAGGGGAGAAACGTGGCCCACAGCCTCCTCTTCAGCGTCTCCCTCACTCTTTTCCTGATTCTGCCCCTGGTCGTGCAGAACATCTATCCGAGTCGAATCGCCCGGCGTCTGACCAATCCCCTCCCCATCCTCACCATCGGCCTCTGGACCCATCTCCTCCTCGATAGGATATGGCAGCAACCCTCGATCATCCTCTGGCCCTTCCTCGGTGTGGGCTTCGAGCAGGCTACCTTCGACCTCTTTGAGCTGATTGTGGGTCTACTAGATCCCTACGTGCTTGGAGGCGAGGTACTGGGCCTGGGGGTCATGCTCCTCCTAGCCTTGCGGTACAGGCTCTATAAACGGTCGAAATTTCTGCGCTTGCTCAGGTCAGGACTCCTCCATGGTTAGGGGTCCATTGTGATGATTCCCCCGTTGAGTACTGCTGTTCCCTCCCTGGCCTTATGGTCTCAGACACTCCTAGATGCACGGGATTGGCTGCATGAGCCGGTCTGGATTCAGCGGCTAAACAGGTAGGTAACCGATCCCACAGGCCGCAGCGACAGATCTGGTCCTGAATGACTCTCTCAAGCTCACTCCTTCAGGACCACAACAAAGGCGGTAAAGAGGGCGCCAAGGGCCACTGGGGTCCCGTAGCTAATCATGAATATGAAGGTGGTGTTGAGGGCTGACAGGTTCTCCAGAAAGCCACCTGCCGCCGGTACCGCCCAGAAGGAGATAGCCACTATCGCGGCTAGGGCTGCGACTGGAAGGGCAAACAGCCTCGTCGAGTACCGCCTTAGACGGGCTAGAGCCCTTCGCTCATCGAGGACCTCTGCCACCTCCCCCCCTTCCGATTCCTCATCGCTCCTTATTCTCTCCTCCAAGGCGCGCTCCATATCTTCATCCCACTTCTTCGCTGCCCACTGGCCCTTCCACTCGAGCCAGTGAATCAGCCTCTTCTGTAGCTGGTCCTCCTTCATCCTGAGAGAGTGTGCCACGATGATCAGTGCGAAGAGACCAGCTCCTAGGACGGCTCCCAATCCCTTGGCAAGGGCGCTGTAGGTTTCCAGCCTGATCTCCTGACCATAAGTGTAACCTGTGGTGACGCCCATGTACGCGGAGAGGGCGAAGATGGCCAATAGCGCTCCCAAGAGGGGGATGAAGGCCAATCGAACGACCCGCTCATTCATGGGACGAGTGCCACTGGGCAACCGCATAAGAGTTTCTACTCTACTCGCCCCCTTGATAATGGCCGTGCACGTCCAGAGGATCTGCTTGGGCGGAGCAACGTCATAACGCAAAGTGGACGGAGACGCGAGACTGGGGTGGGTAGGGACTAGCGAAGTCCGCCATAGAAAGACCCTTATCGTGTCTCCGACTTCCCCCAGAGCAAGGCGATGACGGCGTCTCAGTCTGAGTTCGCAGGACCGCGAAGAGGTCCCGTTAAGGGCCGGCACCTAGTCTCGATTGCGGCCTACTTCTCCATCTTCGTCCTGGCGGAGGCGATTGCGGCCTTCGCCAGCGATCCTGGAGAGGCTACCTTAGGCATGGTCATCCAGGTCCTTCTGCTCTTCACCCTTCTCTTCCACGCCGCCCTGCTGTCTAGGACCGATAAGCTGTTCTCCCGGTTCCTGGCAGTCTTCGCCCTGCCGCCGTTGATACGGATCCTGAGCCTGAGCACGCCTCCAACCCCGTTCACTGTGATTCAGTGGCTTCTCATCATATCCCTCCCATTGCTGGCTGCAGGAGCGACCATGGCTTATGTCATGAAACTCAGGCCGCGGGATGTGTACCTGAGGCTCGGAGGCCCTCGAGTTCTCGTCCTGCAGGCGCCCATCGCCCTCTCCGGTCTTGCTCTGGGGGCGCTGGAGTTCCTCATTCTGCAGCCCACGGAGCCGTGGATACCGGCCCTCACCCTCCAGCATCTGATCCCCGCAGCTATCATCATCGGCATAGCTTCGGGCCTGGCGGAGGAGCTGATCTTCAGGGGCCTCATCCTGCCGAAGTCAGAGACGATTCTCGGGAGGCTCCCAGGATTGCTCTTCATCTCCCTCCTCTTCGCGGCCATGCATATAGGCTTCAGGTCGGCCATCGACCTGGTCTTCGTCTTCGGCGTGGGATTCTACTTCGGATATGTGGTGCAGAGAACGAAAAGCCTCTATGGCGTCATCTTCGCCCACGGGCTTGCCAACGTAGCTCTATACCTGATCCTTCCCTTCTACTTCTAGAAAATCAGAGGACCTCCCACACCTTCACGGCCACGATGACCGCGAAGACAATCAGGAGGGGCACGATGGGAATTACCACATAGCGGGAGAGGGTGTCCAGCTTCTCGCTCGCTCTCCCCGACTCCACCTCCGCGCTGCTGAGCTCCTTCGTGATTAGAAGGAAGATGAGGGCCACGACGGCGATGCCTCCTAGAGTACCAGCAATGAGGGAGGCGAACACCAGACTAGATATCGTCGATATGGCGAAGGTGACGATCATTGCCATATCTCCATCAGGTCTCCATACTTAAACATTCCCTGGTTATTTCGCTCTTAGATAGATCGCAGAGACCCGTAGGATGGGGAGCACGCGTGTCACCTATCCGTTGGCAGCTCCCCATCTGTGCAGGCATCAGCCCGTAGCGATTATGATGTAGAGTGAGTTGACGGAGTCTCCTCCGTGATAGATCTGGCTGCTCTCCTCCGGCAGGCGGAGGAAGACCTCCTCCTTTATCGGCAGGAAGGGCAGAGGGTGGACCTGGGCCCCCCGAGTACTCCAGTTCTCCTCCACCAGCAGGATGGAACCAGCCTCATGTGCCGCTCCCGCCTCGAGCTTGAAGGGGAGCGTGGAGTCGGCCCTGGCGTTGAAGTACATTGAGAGAATGGCGCCGATTCTCTGGTCGGTCTCCGGTGTTACGCCTGTCACGCCCACCAGCCAGCCTAGAGCCGCCAGCTCGTACCGGTAGGTCGTGTTCTGGACCTGCAGGACCTCCTCCGTACCGTAGGCTAGTGGGAGGGTCGCCAGGAGGGATAGGAGCACGACAATCACCAGGACCGATCTCCTCCTCCCACGAAGTCTTCGCAGGAGGGCCGTGCCGATGGCGATGGCCAGTCCATAATCCAGGAAGTCCACGGATCGATAGAGCAGGACGTGGGAGAGGGGGTCGAGTCCTCTCAATAGGGCGTAAACGATGACTATCAGAGGTGCGAGGATCAGGGAAAGGATGACCGTCTTCTGGGGTCCCGAAGAGAGCCTGTGGACGTTGAAGCCCACCAGAGCGAGGAGGGCGAGGGGAATGTAGACGGCGGCGATGGCCAGGAGGAGAAAGGAGGTCTGCACGGTCCCCGGGAAGAGAGGCCGATAGGCGTTCGCCACGACCAGTAGGAAGGCCCCCACGATGACCAGGGACTTCTGGTCAACCAGGCTCGGCAGCAGTTTGGACTTGGAGAGGGCGAACCATGGCCTCGCCCTCCGTCGAGAGGTCAGGAGGAGGCCTGCCGCTGCCATTATCAGGGCTGTGGAGAGGAAGAGAGCGACTTCGTTGGTGCTCCACACAGTAGTGAAGAACTCCATCCTCACCGAGATGTAGTACCACAGGCCAAAGAGGAATAGGGCTGGACCCAGCAGAAGGTCCAGTCCCAGGGCTCTCCAGGACCAACGGCCGTGCCAATAGGCCTGGGCATGCTGCAGGAGGACTATCAGACTTACGAATCCATATGCCATCACCATGGAGAGGTGGTGGATGAGTGGAAGGATGAGGAGTATCGCCGCCGCCAGGCCCCTCATCCTCCTGTCCTCCCTCTTGACCATGAGGAGTACCAGGAGCGGTAACAGGGACAGGCCGACAGCCTCCTTCATCAAGGTGCTACTCAGGAAGATGTAGGGGCCTAGGAGGGCCAAGACCAGGGCTGCCGATGCGGCAATGGCCCGTTTTCCGGTCAGAAGGTAGGCGAGGGCGTAGATTCCTAGGATTCCCGAGAGGGATATGATTATCATGAAGGGCGCGGCGAGCCGTAGAGGGTCGACGCCTGTCAGGGACGCACTCAAGGCCAACAGCACTGACAGGTGTGGCATCTTTAGGTTGTAAGCATTGAGTGACTCCTCATCCAACCCCCAGTGTCCCGACTGCATCATATCGGTGGCAATTGCCACCTGGGCGAAGCTGTCGATGTTCAGTGGTAAGGATGAGAGGAGGAGCTGAAGGAGGCGGGCGGAGACAGCCACTGAGAGGACTGAGGCGACGGGAATGAGATGGCCTCTCAACCAGGTTCCCCCTCCACCTCCTCAAACTTGCGCTCGGGCGGCTCGTATAGGAGGTCTCTGGGCCTCTGCACCAGGAGGAAGAGGAGGCTCAGGATGAGAGCGAGGAGGAGAGTGGCTGTGTAGAGAGAGAGCAGGATGAACGCCTGCCAGGGGTCGGGGCTGTACCTCAAGACATGTCCGAAGAACTTGAAGGCGCCGATGGTGTCCAGCAGCACGCCGATTCCCATGCCGATGATGAATCCGAGGAAACCGGCGAGGAGTCCAAGGCCCAAGATTTTCCTGCCATAGGTGGAGAGGAGGGCTCTCAACCTTCCACCGAGGGCAACGATCAGTCCAACGCTCCTTCGATTCTCCACCAGGAACCTCACCAGGGAGGATACGAAGATCAGCGTGAACAGGGCAAAGGTGAGCACCTCCATCCCGAGGACGAGAACGCGAAGGCTGTTGCCGCTGGACTGGGCGAAGACGCTGATATAGCTTCGTCCCAGCTCCTGGGCAAGTTCCGGACGGGTGAGGAGCAGGGCACCTATCCTGTCGTCCAAGACCCTGCCCTCTTCGACGCGAAGGCTACCCTGGCCATCTCCGACCAGGAGGTCCGCATTGGAGGACACGAGGTAGTCCAGGAGTTCTTGGCCATCCTCCACACCGACCCTCACCAGGGTGATGGATTCCGGTCCCAGTCCTGCGAGTAGTCTCGTCCTGGGCAGGTCCATCAGCATCTCGTCCGCGGCGGCTCCAGGGAGATCCAGAACATCATCCACGATTGCCTCCATCAGGAGAGGCCTTAGGGAGCCAGGCAGCAGCAGATTGTCGCCCGAACGCACCCCCAGGTCATCGGCAAGCCCGCGACCCAGTAGGAGGAACTCGGTCCCGATGTCGAGTTCCGCTCCTATTCCCTCGAGCCTGAGGAAGGAGTCAACCTCTATCCCCCTCACCACCACGGCTCTCCCCTCTACGGCGATGAATGCGTAGACCTCTGGGCTGACAGCAATGGCCCAATCTTGGGCCCGTATCTCTTCCACCAGTTCGAGGGTAAGCGGGAAGTCTCGCGTAGCCTGACTCACAACCTGCACACCTTCCCCGAAGAAGATCTCCTCAGGAGTCCGGGCCAGCGAGGCATACAGGGGCATGGAGGTCGACAGCAGGGCCGCGCTCAACATCAGGATGAGGAAGAGTTCGTTCCTAGGTTTCGTGGGAGAACCTCCTCATGGTGAGCAGAACAGTCGTCACGCCACCGGCGAGGCCGGCAGCCAGGGAGGACAGGAGGGGGAGAAGGATGCCGATGGCGGTGACCTGCGGTCTGATGATGGTGCTCAGACCGAAGAAGGGGGAGAAGGAGACTAGGCCATTGGCGACGACGATGCCCATGGCGAGTCCCATGAGGGAGCCTACGGTGACGATGAAGGCCATCTGAAGGCCGTATAGCTTCATGAAGCCCCGGCTATCCATCCCAAGGGCCCGGAGGGTCTGCATCTCCCCTTGTCTGTAGCGGACCTCGAGGGAGAGGAGGCTGAAGGTCAGGGCGGCTATGGCGATGGAGCTGGCGACTACGATGCTCAGGACGATCCTCCTGGCTTCGTCAAGCCCGATGAGGAAGAAGTCCCCCGCGGAGGAGAGGGACATGGCGGTAAACCCCTGACTCCCAATACGCACTGCGTCCTCCCTCTCCTCCGTCAGCATGAAATTGTACGTTCCCGCTGTATCTGGGAAGAGGTCTCGGAGGTCCGCCTCAGAGATGAGGATCCAACGTTCCGGAAGCGGGAGTTCCGCAGGAAGGTAGCCACTGAAGGTGAACTCCAGCCCTCCTCCGGGCGTGCCTAGGGAGAGAGGCGTGCCGCGGTCGATACCTAGATTAGTGGCCAGAGACGATGAGAGGAGCGCCTCTCGCGATCTCGGGCCCTCTAATGTGAAGACCCTCGGAGCGGAAAGGAAGAAGACACTCACCTTGAGGGTGGAGTTCTCCACTTGAAGGATGGTCTCCTCCAGCATACCGAGGGGGAGATCTCCCTCCGCTCCCGTCGGGAGGGAGAATGCCTCGAGATTCGTGGTAGTCCCCCTGTAGACAAAGAAGGGACCCGTCTCAATCCTGGAGAGGACCGAGACGCTCCCCTCCTGCAGCCCATCCATGAGGACCATGGCTCCGGAGGAGTACATGGCGCAGACCGCGATTCCCAGAATAGTGGCCGCTACCCGCCAATTGAACCTGGTCGCCAGCCGAAGAAGAATCCTCCCACCTCC
>JAJISG010000082.1 GCA_022848835.1 Thermoplasmatota archaeon
TCGAATCCCGGGTAGATGAAGTCGAGGAACTGAATCTCGGGAACCGGCAGGAGGCCATACAGAGCCATGCCGATGGCCGCTCCGATGATCCCCGACTCTGCCAGGGGTGTGTCGATGACCCTATCGGCACCGAACATGTCGTACAGGCCCTCGGTGCACCTGAAGACGCCACCGTTCTTCCCCACATCCTCGCCGAGGACGATCACGCGGTCGTCCCTCTCCATCTCCTCCTTCAAGGCGCTGTTCACAGCCTGGACAATGTTAAGAGTCGCCATTCAGGACCTCCCGATGAGCTTGAAAAGTTCCTCCCTCTGTTCAGCTAGGTTCCATGGGATCTCCTCGTAGACGTCGTCGAAGATGGTCTCCGCCGGCGGTTCTCCCGCTTCCTCGGCTTTCTTGACTGCCTTATCCACGAGCCTCCCCACCTTCTGACGGACGTTAGCTTCGACCTCCTCGTCCCAGATCCCCTTGGACTTCAGGTAGAGTTGGAAACGCAGGATCGGGTCCCTCTCCCTCCACTCCTCCACCTCTTCCTCGGTTCGGTATCGCTTCGGATCGTCCGATGTTGAGTGAGGCCCCATCCGGTAGGTGACCGCTTCGATGAGTGTGGGACCCTTTCCGGTCCGGGCGGCCTTCACCGCCTTCTTGCAGGCCGTGTAGATCGACAGGACATCGTTTCCGTCTACCCTTATCCCGTCGAAGCCGTAGGCCTGGGCCTTGATTGCGACGCTCTTCGAGCGCGTCTGTTGGGAGAAGGGCAGGGAGATCGCCCACTGGTTGTTCTTGCATAGGAAAACCACGGGGACTTTGAAAACGCCAGCGAAGTTCATGGCAGCGTGGAAGTCTCCCTGGGAGGTGGCCCCATCGCCGAAGTACACCAGGACCACAGTCTTGTCGCCTCGTAACTTTGCAGCCCAGGCGATGCCCACGGCGATGGGCAGCTGGGTACCCACGGGGCTCGATGGCGTAACGAAATTAATTGCCCTGTTCCCGAAGTGGTTGGGCATCTGATGGCCCTTCAGGATGTCCTCCCGATTGCCATATAGCTGTGCAATGAGGGTCTCGATGGGGAAGCCCTTCAGCAGGGCCGCTCCCTGCTCCCTGTAGGCGGGAACCATCCAATCCTTGGGCTTCAGGGCATAGCTGCTACCTATCTGCACTGCCTCTTCCCCCTGGCTGGGGACGTAAAAGCCTATCCTGCCCTGTCTCTGGAGGGCGACCGCCTTCGTATCAAGAACCCGGGTCAGGACCATATAGAGGTAGAGCTTCAGAAGCTCCTTCTCCGCGAGCTTCGGCTCCAACTTCTCGTCGTAGCTTCCATCGAGCCCTATGATCTGAAACAGCTCTTCCATCCAACTACCTCCTCAGGGCAAGCTCCAGGGAGACTCGCCTGTGCAGGACTCTCTCCATGAAGTACTCTCCCGCGCGATAGGAACTTCTGACCAGAGGGCCTGCAGCTACATACAGAAACCCCATCTCCTCCCCAATCTCCCTGAAGCGGTCGAACTCCTCTGGGGGGAGATAGCGGGAGACCTCGACGTGCCTCCTGCTGGGCCTCAGGTACTGCCCCAGAGTGAGAATGGCGACGCCAGCCCCTCGTAGGTCCCGCATGGCCTGGAGGACCTCCTCCTCTTTCTCGCCAAGACCCAACATGAGGGACGACTTTGTGAAGATGTCGACCCTCATCTCCCTCGCCTCTCTCAACACCATGAGGGTCCTCTCGTAACCAGCCCTACGATCCCTGACTGGATGGGTCAACCTTTTCACGGTCTCCAGGTTCTGGCCCAGTACGTCGGGACCGGCGCGCACCACCGTGCTGACCGCCTCCAGATCCCCCTGGAAGTCGGGGATGAGGGCCTCGACTAGAATCTCCGGGGCGCGGGCCTTGATGGCCCTGATGGTGGCGGCGAAATGAGACGCTCCACCATCCGACAGGTCATCCCTATCCACCGAGGTCAGGACAACGTAGCTCAGGCCGAGGCGGCCCACGGCTTCAGCCACCTTGACTGGCTCGAACGGATCCAACCGGCCCTGGGGATTTCCCGTTTTCACGGCACAGAAGCGGCAGCCGCGCGTACAGAGGTCTCCCAGGAGCATAATGGTCGCCGTTCCTCCTCCCCAGCACTCCCCGATGTTGGGGCAATGGGCCTCCTCGCACACCGTGTGGAGTTCGAGACCGTTGAGCAGGCTCTTGATTCCCATATAGGACTCTCCTCCAGGAAGCGGTACCCTCAGCCATTCAGGCTTCCTCTGGGAGAGCATCTACAGTTGGATATGTACGCCCCTTTAAAGAGGTTGTTCCATGGTTCTCTCCACATGTTTGAGTGGGCTGCAAGGAAGAACAAGCAGGAGTAGGCAGACGAATTCACGAAGCGGAATTCCTACTCGTTCCTATCCCAGTCATCATCGAAAATCTGACTGTGTGTCATGGGGGCCCAGAGGTGCAATCCTGATTTCCCATTAGGGGCCTGGACAGAACAGGAGGGAGTGCGGGAAGACGACAGTGGGACGTTTAGCCAAACTTGAACTGGACACCCTTGCTCCCTCGCGGGTAGTTCCAGTGGATGGCCCTGTTCCCCAGGTTTTGGCAGACGATGGAGCAGGCTCCAAGCTCGATGCAGCCCTCAGTGTTGTACACCAAACCGCCCTCGTCCCACCGATAGACGCTGCTGGGGCAGACATAGAGGCAGGGCTTGAGGTCGCACTCCAGACACAGCTGAGTTTCCACAATGATGAAGGGCTCCTCATCAAACTCAAAGCTATCCAATCCAACCCTGTCATCTACGTCGAGGCGCTTCTCTGCGCTGGGTTCTGCCTCTGCCGCCATAAGCCTTCCTGGGTAGGATGGGAGCGATTAAAAACCTCACCCCTTGCTGGAGTCAGATGGGCTCATCCTCACATGGGTATCCCGCTTCAATTCTCCCGCCTCAGGCCCACAGACATGGGGCGCACGCAGGCCCACCGTACTTAAGGGGAGGCGACTTAGAGTCCCATTGCCATGAAGTTTCGCCACGTCAGCGTGGTCCGGGTTCCCATGGAGTTGGCCTACGACTGGTGGACGTCCTTCTCTGAAGAGGATGGGGATGAGATAGGTCCTCTCCTCTCTCGGCGGATACTTCTCGGACAGGAAAGGGAACTCCTGATTGAGGATGAGTATCGGTACCTAAACAGGCGACTGGTCCTGAAGGGCAGGGTGAGGATAGAGCCGACCGATTCCTACATGGTTGAATACAACGGAAAAATGCTCCGGCTGAGTTTGAAGTACATGTTCGCCCCCCTAGTGGAGGGCACCCAGCTCGTCGTTCTAGGAGAGGTGAAGGGGAAGGGATGGCTCAGATTTCTCCTCCCTCTTCTGTGGCCTAGGATAAGGCGAGAGATAGTTGAGGGCGTTGAGGGCAACGTGGAGAAGGTAGAGAGCCTGTTTCAGTCTGACTCATCATAGCCCAATATTCTCCCACAGATCGAGGAAGTCCTCGATTAGGTCCTTCGTGGGTCTGTACTTCATCAGCAGCTGGACCACGGCATCGGGGTCTCCCACCCAGTAGGTCTTCTTCTTGCCGACGGTCTTCGACTCGATAAGCTGAAGTTCAGACAGCTTCTTGAGGTGGTAGCTGAGGGTTGAGGCGGCTATTCCCGCCTCTTTTCTGAGCTCCTCGCTAGACATCTCACTCTGATCCAAGAGGAGGAGGATCAGCAGTAGGGGCATCCTCTGCCTCAGCAGCCCGAGCCCCCGCTTCTCCACCGCTCCGATGCGCTCCCGGAAGTACCCCTCATCCCACTGTCGTGGATAGTAGCGGAGGTACCCCTCCTGCCTAAGGGATGAAACTGCTTCATGCTCTACGAGGAAATCTAGATGGTACCTTAGCGCCCTCACATCCAGGTCCAACTGTCTCTCTAGCTCTCTCAGGTGAAGCCCCGGATACTCCTGGAGAAACTCGAAGATTCTGCGACGATTGTCTAGCTCCAGGAGCTCCTTCAAGCGCTATCTCCTTCGGAAGAGGGCGAGGTAGAAGCTCATCAGGACGGCGCTGTCAAATACCGCAGAGTAGAGAAAGATATTTCCCAGCTGTGACCTGAATACGAGATAGGACAGGAAGAGGTTCTTCAAGAGGAAAAGACCGAATGCCAGGGATATGAGGAGGACGCGTCCCTCCCTCGCTCTCCTGTAGGACAGAAGAGAGATGATGACGAGGACCAGGGAGAGGACCATGGCCAGAGCCAATGCACCGCTCTGAAGCTCGGGGATCAGTTCGAGTATGCTAGCCATGGCCCCCCAATTGACGTTTTGATAATTGAACCTGTTCTTCCCAGCGCGGCGGAGCAGCCGCATCTCTATTTTCGTCGCCTTCGCGCCAGGAGGGTTGCGACCACGAAGAGGGACGAGACTCCCACCATGATGGCATAGCCAAAGGTGTTGAAGACCGCGACCGGTTCTGGAAGTTCTGGCCGTTCAGACGGAGGGGGCAATAATGGAACCGCGGAGACTCCTAAGACAGGGTCGTGAAGAATCTCCTCGCCTCGGGGATAGGACAGAACGATGGTCCTTTCCACCTCTAGGTCCCCCTCAGGCTCCAACTCCGTCTCTACGTTCGACACCGTGGAGTTTACCTGGGCGGGGTCGCCGTCCACCTCTGCCATCTTGGACCATCCGAAGAAACCCTCGTATCTCTC
>JAJISG010000083.1 GCA_022848835.1 Thermoplasmatota archaeon
CGCCATGGCTAGCACTCGTGCTATGAGGGTGGCTGATAAAAGCTTATCGTCGACCCCTCAGGCCTCGAATTCCTCTTCGCACAGCCCCAGGACCGTGCAGTAATCGCAGAAGTCGAGGAAGAGCTTCTCTGCGGTGGAGGAGGGAACCCTTTCGACCTCGTTCACGGCCTTCGCAAACTCCAGAACGGCCTTCGTCGCCCGTCCCGTGTCGAAGTCGTTGTCCATGGCTTCCGTGAAGGCCTTGCGGACTTCGTCAGCCTCTTTCAGAAGGGCCCTGTCCTCGCCGGGGGCACCACTCTTGGCCGCCTTCAGCTTCATGATGGCCGAGGCGACCTCCGAGTGCTCCTTCTGGGCCTTCCTCAGGGCACCCTCGCTGTAGTCCATCGTCTCCCGGTAGTGGATCTTCATGATGAAGTAACGCAGAACCTCCCAGTCGAAGCCCTTGAGGGCCTCGCGAATTGTCACGAAGTTGCCGAGGGACTTGGACATCGGCTCGGACTCAATGGTCATGAAACCGTTGTGAAGCCAGAGGTGGGCGAAGTCCCCCTTACCCAGGGCCTGGGCTATTAGATCCTCGCTCTCGTGGTGCGGGAAGATTAGGTCCATGCCACCTCCGTGGATGTCGAATGTGGGGCCGAGATACTTGGTGGCCATGACATAGCACTCTACGTGCCATCCTGGGCGACCCTGCCCCCAGGGACTGGGCCAGGAGGGTTCCCCCTCCCTGGTCTTCTTCCAGATGGCGAAGTCGAGGGCGCCCTCACGCTTGGAGTCCCGAGGAAGCTCCTCCACAGTCATATCCTCCACCGAACGACCGCTCAGGCTCCCGAAGGATCCCTTGGGGGCCCTCATGTAGACCTCACCCTCTACGACATAGGCTCGGCCTTTGTCCAACAACTCCTGGATGACGTGGATGATGTCCTCCACGTGCTCCGTCACCCTAGGGTAGTGGTGAGCCCTCCTGATCTTCAGTCGATCCATATCCTCCAAGAAGGCGTGGATGAACCTCTCTGCCAGTTTCGACGGCTCTATACCCTCCTCCTGGGCTCGCTTGGTGATGGCATCCTCTATGTCGGTGAAGTTCTGCACGTGGTCCATCTCGAACCCCTTGAACTCCATGTAGCGACGGATGATGTCGAAGACTACGTAGGCCTTTGCATGGCCGAGATGAGCGTAGTCGTAGACTGTGGGCCCGCAGATGTACATGCGAACCTCCCCTCCCGGAGGGTCAAACTCCTCGGTCTGCCTGGTCTTGGTGTTGTAGATCCTGAGACCCATCCGAGACTTCCCGGCTCTAATCAGATGGGCAGGCCATTTAAACGTTACTCAGCCACCTGCCAAGCCGCGAACAATCTGGAACGAGAGCTACTCAAGGACCGCCTGCGACACCAGCATCGACCGATTGGATGGGCGGCAGAAGATCCGCCATGGTCTCCCAGGATTCCCCCTCATCGCGACTATAGTAGAGCTGCCCATTCTTTGTGCCCACGTACACCCCCAAGGGGTCGTTCTGGTCCGTCCGCATCCCCTCCCGGAGGATTGTGAGGTAGGCCCCCTCCTGGGGGAGCCCCGTGGACAACCTCTCCCAGCTCCCCCCGCCGTTCGTGGTGCGGTATACCGCCATGGAAGCCCCGGGAGTAACACGGTTGAAATCGCTGACCAGGGGAACTGTATACACCGTGCCAGCCTTACGGGGATGAGCCGCCATGGGAAATCCAAAGGTGGCTGGCAACCCTCTTTCGATGGCCTTCCAGGCTGGATCCCCTCTCTGCCTCCTGTAAACTCCGCAGTGGTTCTGCTGGTACAGTATTGCAGGGTTCGCGGAATCCCGTACAATCTTGTGGACGCAGGACCCGATCTGGTCCTCTTCAGTCACTTTCTCCGGCAAGAAGTCCGCTCTGACGTCGCCATTCATAACCCGCCACGATCGGCCGCCGTCGTTGGTTCCAAGGACACCGACAGCGGATATCCCCACCACCATGCGTCTGGGATCGTCTGGATAGGGCAGGATTGTGTGAAGACAGAGTCCGCCGGCCCCAGGCTGCCACTCTCTCCTGTCGGGTCGGTAGTTGAGGCCATCCACGGAGGCCCAGGTCTCACCCCCATCCTCGCTTCGGAAGAGGCCTGCTGGCTCCACTCCCGCCCAGAGATTGCCGTCCAGGTCTGGTTGGATCTGCCAGATTCGATCCACGCTAAGTCCAGACTCCTTCGAAAAGTGGGGGTCACGCTTCCCCCGGATCCAACTCTCCCCAAAGTCCATGGACCTCTGTATGGTGGGGCCCCAGTGACCTGTTACGACGCCAGCCCAGACGTCCCTGCCCTCCTCAGGGTCCAAGATGGCATGCTTGATGGTCTGACCCTCGAAGAACGGGCCCCTGGATTTCCAGTTCCGACGATCCCCGGAATGGAAGATGAAGAGTCCTTTCCGCGTGCCCACGACAATGACCGTGTCGCCCTTCCTCACATCCGCCATCTCAACCACCTGCCACCGAGGGGAGTATGTGGACCGTGTCCCCCGGATGAAGAGGGACGCTTTCCGGCTCCAGGTGAGAGACGGAGTCCTGGTTCACGAAGGTGTGCACGAATTTTCGGAGTTGTCCTCGGTCGTCGAGAATTCTCTCTCCGATGCCTGGAAACCGGGAGTTGAGCTGAACGATCACCTCGGCCAGGGTACCAGCGGTCATCTCCACAGAATCCTCACCCCCGGAGTATTCGAGCAGGGCCCTGGGAAGCATCACACGGACCCGAATCTCCCCTTCGGACATGGAGTCCTTCGGATGATATGGCCCGCCTTAAAGGTTTCTCGCAGTCTGAAGGTTCTCTGTGGCCAGAATGCACACTCCTCTGCCAACGAGCGGCATGAGACCATATCAAAAGCTGCCGGCGTGAGATCTTAGCACACCGCGGGACCAAGCCCTGGAGGGGTTGCTCAATCGACCACGGCATCAGGCGGAAGTTTTTCCGTGATGTCCATCACAATTCTGGAATCCACCTCTCGTATGCCTAGCGGCATCAGCTTGTTGTGTATGAGACTCCTGAGCTGCTGATTGTCCTCAGCGGCGACTTTGAGGAGGAGCCTCCTCCCCCCGCTAACGTGGAAGATACCTGTAACGTTCTTCTGCAACAGGAGGTCGTCGAGAATGCGTATCCTCTCCGACGGGTCGATGTTGCAGAAGACAAAGGCCTCGGAGCGGTAACCCAGAGCCCTCTTGTCGACACAGGCATAGTAGCCCCGGATGATCCCCCTGGCCTCCATCCTTCGGATTCTCTCCCGGATGGTCGACTCGGACCTCTTGAGCTTCCTGGCGATCATAGCGGTCGTCGCCCGGGCGTCCCTTTGGAGTATGTTGAGAATCCTCCTGTTCATCGAATCCACGGTACCCACGCTCCTCTTCTGCACGCAGAGGGAATGGTCCACCCGGCCTTAAAGACCGCGGATTCCTCTTCCTTTGCCCAGGGCGTTTGCCCTCTTCCGCAGGAACGGTTTAAGTACTTCTGCAACTCTGTTTACAGCAGGAGGTAAAACTCATGGAAGATATGATTAAGATGTTAGCCGAAGCTCCTGAGGAGGAGCGGAAGAATATGATGAGGGACAGGCTGCAGATGTTCGTCAGCATGCCAGAGGATAAGCGTGTTCAGTCAATAGGCCAGTTAGTCACGGCCTTCAGCAAGCTCAAACCAGACCAGAGAAAGGCGCTCATCAAGGGAAGGACGATGCTCGTGGCATCTTTCCCCGAGAAGGATCGTCTGACCCTGATGTCTGCAAGGATGAAGGCAGGCATGAGCATTCCCAAGGAGATACATCAGTCAGATATGCAGCTCACTGAGCAGTCGGTTCCCGAGATACCCCCGGAA
>JAJISG010000084.1 GCA_022848835.1 Thermoplasmatota archaeon
ACTGCCTCGAAGATCATGGGGTTCGTGGCCCTGTTCAGGATCTTCCTGATTGCCCTCATAGGGGCTGCTGCACACTGGGCCCTGATTCTAGGCATTCTGGCGATTGCCACCATGACCCTTGGGAACGTGGCCGCCCTTCCCCAAAAGAGCGTCAAGCGGATGCTTGCCTACTCCAGCATAGGCCATGCGGGCTATGTGTTGATCGCGGTGGTCGTGGGGAGCCATCCCAACACCGCCGTCGCGACTCTATCGATGGCTGGCGGGATGTACCATCTCCTTGTGTACGTCTTCATGCAGGGCGGAGCCTTCATCTTTGTGGCCCTCATGGGGTCTCTCCTCCTAGGGGAGAAACTCGACGATTTCAGTGGACTGTCGAAGAGGATGCCTCTCATGGCTTTCGGCATGATGATCATGCTCCTCTCTCTCGCCGGTATCCCACCTCTAGGAGGCTTCGTCAGCAAGTTCATCTTGTTCTGGTCGGCGGTCCAAGCCGCTCAGACTCCAGGCTCCCAGTGGATGTTCTCTCTAGCGGTGGCTGGCGTTCTCAACAGCGCCCTTTCCCTCTACTACTATGCGAGGGTCATGAAGCACATGTACATTCTCGAGGGACCTAAGGAGCCTCTTCAAGTGCCGAGGTCCTTTGGTGTCGCAATCCTCTTGGCGACTCTAGGCGTCGTGGCCACTGGCGTTTTTGCTCTCCCCTTCTTGGACTTCGTGTCCCGGGCGGCTGCGGCCTTCTTCGGCTGAGGCCTTCACGCAACCCTTGGCGGCAAAGCTTCTTATGGCGCTCTCGGCGTAGTTCAGTCATGGGGAAGCACTCGGACATTCGATGGCGAGAGTGGGGTGAGGAGGCCTTCAAGGAAGCTAAGGAGGCGGGAAAACCAGTCCTCTTGGACCTCTCTGCTGTCTGGTGCCATTGGTGTCACGTGATGGATGAGACGAGCTACTCCGATGACGAGGTTATCCAGCTGATAAATGAGAGCCTCGTGCCGATCCGTGTGGACATAGACCAGAGGCCTGACATAAGGGAAAGGTACAACTTTGGCGGATATCCGACGACGGCGTTCCTCGACGGGGATGGCGAGGTCATTACTGGCGGAACCTACATCCCGCCAGACCAGATGAAGCGGACCCTGATACAGGTGAAGGAGTATTACGAGTCCTCGGGGGGCAAGGCTCGGAGGAGGAGGGTACTGAAGGAGTCTGAGGTTGAGCCATCGAGGGGCGCGCCGAAGCTTGATATCATGGAGGAGATCGTCGGCCATCTCCTCGAGCAATACGATGAACTTCACGGTGGTTTCGGCAACGCACCGAAGTTTCCCCAACCGGAGGGCATCGATCTAGTGCTGTACAAATACAAACTTTCTGGCAACAGGTACTTCCGAAAACTGGTGGAGAAGAGCCTGGCAGCCATGGCCGGTCATGGCATGTACGATGACGTAGAGGGAGGATTCTTCAGGTATTCAGTGAACAGGGATTGGAGCGAGCCCCACTACGAGAAGATGCTGGAGGTCAACGTAGGATTGTTGAGGAACTACCTGAATGCTTTCGTCCTCCTGAAAGAGCCCTGGTACAGGGACGTAGCGTTGGATGTCCTGAGGTACCTAGATGGGAACCTCCGCAATCCTAAAGGAGGTTTCTTCGCGAGCCAGGATGCTGATGAGGAGTACTATGGGATGTCACAGGAGGGAAGGGATGGTGTTCAGGCACCCTACATAGACAAGACCCTCTATGCAGATCTCAATGGACAGGCCGTCTCCTCATATTTCCGAGCAGGCGCTATCCTCGGAGAGGATAGGTTTCTGAAGGCAGGACTCTCCACCCTCGCCCTCATGGAGAAACGCCTCCTAAAGGAGGATGGCTTCCTTTACCACTACCGGGACGGCGAGTCAGGAGTAGACGGTCTGCTGGGGGACTACGTCTATCTGTCCAGGGCGTTCCTGGAGGCTTATGAGCACGTGGGCGAGATGGTATATCTAGACAAGTGTAGGGCCGTCATCGATAGGATGTTGACCAGCATGACGGATGAAAGAGGACTCCTTACCGACAGGCAGCCGAGGGAGTCGGACATTGGCCTTTTGAAGGCCCCTCGAAGACCATTGGTGGAAAACGCTCACGCGGCTCTGGTTCTTCTCAAGTTAGAGGAGTTGGCCGAGGAGGAGGGTTATGGTGACGCTGCGAGGCAGATTCTCGAGGGTTTCAGTGGCCAGTATTCCCGGTATTCGATCTTTGCCGCCCCTTACGCCATCGCGGTATACACCTATCTCAAGGGTCCCCTGAGGCTGGTACTCGTCGGTCGGAAGGATGACGGACGGACCAGGCAGATGAACGCTGATCTGGTGGCGGCCTTCGAACCAAGAAGGGTTGTGCAGATCTTACAGCCCGGGACCGCTACCTTTCAGGATATGAAGTATCCTGACGAGCCAGCTCCAGCGGTTTACGCGTGTGTGGGAAAACAGTGTTCGAGCCCCATTACCGACCTTGAACCTATGAAAGCGGTTGAGGTTTTTATGGGAAGTGTCGAGACACAGGAAGGGATCGGAGCAGCTTAGCTGTGGATGCCCTTCGGACTCGAACAACCTTGTCACGGCTTCTATGAGTATCGAGGCATCGTCCACTTCGAATCCAAAACGCCTGTCGAGGGGAGCGCCTTCGATCCCACAGATTGAGGCTCCGCGGCCTCCGGGGGAGCAGGGTTACTCAGAAGGTATCAAGGGATGGGTTCTGTCGTCGAGTTCTAAGTGATAATTACCTTCTAGGAGTTTCTCGAGGAACTCGTCAACGAAGTGTACCGATTCCATTCGACCATCCCAATCCTTCAAATGATCTCCGTGTTCTCTCTCGAGATCACGTAGGGTGGCATTCATCTGATCCAGGAGATCTGTTGGCCTATCACCCCTTATCACCGTCGCCATAACGACGTGTCTGCCGCTGCATATTGAGATACTTAGCTCGCCGAAGACCATGTCTCTCAACTCTCCACTTTCCTCCCTAAAGGAGTCCCTGACGAACTCCTGTACGGCTCGCAGCATCCCTGTGAGGATATCGCTGTCCACCTGAGGTTTCAACCTTCTGGTAAGGTGTCTAATGAGCATGCCACTCCGATGGAGGAGGAACACGTCCTCTATTAGTGTGTCATCGAGCCCACGCGTCTCTGCCTTCAACTTATTCCGTCTCCGAGCGCGTTTGAACATCAGGTAGGTGAGGGACGATAGCCATAAACCCTGTATGAACAGAAACCCCACCACGAGAAGGACTATGGCATCCACCGTCTCGAAAGACACCATGGTTTTACCTCGACACTGTGTTTGGCGTTCGCCAGGGTTCTGAATCCAGATCCCATTGCATTAGCGTAGTGTCTTGGGCTGGGCCTGTAGGCGAGAGAGCAGTGTGTGGGAAGCCAACCCATTCTCCGAAACTTGGACCCAGCAAGGGGACCACTCGAAAAGGGGAGGTGAGGCTTTCACGGCCATTGATGAGACTGAGAGAATTATGGAAGGTCGACATGATATGTCTCTGTGGGCAGATGTCTTCCATTCTGGCTTAAACATTGTCCTCTGGATATCAGATTGTCACAGTAAGTCCGATGAATCTTGCGTAGGATTCGTCGCCATGGATTGCGAGGGAAGTGCCGCGCCGAAGGGAGCCGAGAGGTCTAGGTGCCCACGAAGAGGTTCGCAGATGTTCTCCCACCTGCACAATCTCGAGATTTCGATTATTCTAGTCTCCCCCTTTTGTCTCCGCTTACCTTCCCACTTCGTCCTTGTCCTTACGACGGACTTTCCCACCGCCCCAGAGGGCGGGGAGAATGTGGCGAATACCCTTGACCTCATTCATGGCCCCATCCCACCCCTTCAGCACGTCCCCGAATTCCTCATCGATCCGGCGAGACATGCTTGAGAGTCGAACCTCTAGAGACCGACTCTTTGTACCCTTGTAAACGACCGCCACATAGTGATAGGTTCCCTGTTCGATGAGGATGTTGAACTTTCCGAATTGGAGGCCCCTCATTGGGGCGTCATCATGACTCGAGAAGGCGTCCTGCACGAAGTCCTGGACAGTCTTGAATATTGCGGCGAGAATATCCTCGTCCTGGTCTGGGGTCAAGGTTTTGGAGCGATGGACGAGGAGGATCCCGTTACGATGCACCACGAATATCTCTTCAATGCTCGGGCCAATCAGGAAGCGACGGATCAAGAGGAAGAGAGGAACAGTAGCGGTTGCAGCAACGAGCCCAAGAACCCACCACAGCCACGGGGCGTAAGGGGACACTGCTGGCAAGAGCTCCACAGAAACGGCGTTGCTGAGTGCCCTCTCCGGTGAGCTGCCCTTCCCGTCCGTGAAGTCGAATGAGAAACGGAAGGACTCTAGTCCCGGTTCCCCCTTCGTCTCAAACTCCACGCCGAGGAAGATTGCGGAGTCTGCAGGAACAGAAGAGAGTTTCCAGGTCATGAGGCCATCGGTGACGTTCACAGGGTATGTCCCGTTATCCCCCACATACTCAACACTGGACGGAAGCGTCAGGTTCAGCCATCCCGTCGCCATTGCCTGGCCTGAGTTGCGGATGGTCAGGTTGAGAGTGAAGGCTGTATGGGCCTCGACTGATATAGGGGCGGAACCGAGGCTTAGGCTAAGCGACGGGGCGTACAGGAAGACACCCGAAAGCAGGCCTGCATCTGGCAGCGGGTTACCGTTCCCGTCAGTGGCCTCCCAGGTCACCTGGAGCCCCATCTCCAAACCGTCCGCCATGCCTCGGACCACCAGCAGCCGGACCGCCATGGAGTGGGACCCTGTGGCGACGTTCGTGAGGGCCACCTCGAAGCCGTCAGCGGTTTCAATGTAGGACAGGGCTGGGGAGATGCCTACTAGCACGTAGTGGCCCTCCAGGCTCCAGTTGGCCCATGCCAGGAGGGCAGTGCCAGTGCCGGTATTGTTGTAGTACAGCACCGCCACGACCTCATCTCCCCGCTCTGCATTGGATCGATCGAGACGCAGTGCTGGGGAGAACGATGGAATGCTCACCGTTGCCTCAGAAGAGGCGTTCAGGGATGGAAGCGACGCGCCGCTGACGTCCTCATAGTCGACTTGCACCGACGAGGTCACCGTCGCCAGGTCAGGTGTTCCGAGGTTGACCTCCACAATCCATTCGACGACGATCTGGTTCCCGGGGGTGAGGAAGGGCACCGCCCAGCTTAGGGTACGGGTCACTCCGTCGTAGCTCCCTGTCGGGAAGGATGAGATGTATGTAGCGTTCAGGTCCACTTGTGCCTCGATCAGGATATTCCGGGCGGACCCCGATCCCAGATTCCTTACCGTTGCGGTCAAGGTGATTGCGTCTCCTGGGTCCACCGCAAAGGCGCTAGACACAAGTGAGAGATCTAGGACGGTGTCGTAGTTCACCCTGACAGTGACGTAGTCCAGACGAGCTCCGGAGGCGTTGGTTCCCACCCGCACCCGCAGGTTGGCATCGGAAAGCTTCGAGGCATTCCAGGCCGTGGCAGAGGTGAAGTCCAGCCACTCCACAGTGTCGTCATCGGTCGACTTGTTGGTGGCTGTCTGGTTCGTCGCCCATGTCAACCCATTGTCCCAGGACACAGTAACGTTCAGGACAGGCTCAGGACTGGTTCTATACCACTCAATACCAGTCTCGACTCTGCTAACGGTGTCGGCTGGGCTGAGGTCGTAACCGAAATCAAACCAGGCCGTGTCGTTCTTACCAGGGAGGAGGGGACCAGGGACCTCGAACTCAGCCCATGTGAGTCTGAACTGTCGAGATTGTGACCCGAGGAAAAAGGTGATGTCGTAAAAAACGCGCAGGTCCGTGTAATCGGTGATGGAGTCCGCCTCAGATGTTGAGAGCGTCTGGTTCCGGGTTTCGTACGAGGTATTCCGGATATCCGTGTGAGTCCAAGAAGCGACGATCGTTACTCCCTGCCTAAGCTCCACTGTGACGTCAAGTTCAGAGTTGCCGCCAAAGACCGCACTGTTATTGTAGCGGTATCTGAGAATGTGACCGCCTGAGGTCTGGGGGTCTATCACGTCGCTCAGGCCGAACTCCGCATCATCTCCATCTGAAGGGTTTATGTCGGTCTGAGTATACGTGGCGTTGTCGTCAGCAGCGGTCTCATCGATCTTGGTGTAGTTGACGCCATCCCCACTTGAATCCGTCCAGTTGGTTACGCTGACATCAGAATCTGGTCGCGCGTACTGCGCTGCGCCCCTCCCATCGGAGGCAACGGCATATGTATCATCGGATGAGGCGGCACTGTCGCAGGAGGTCCAGTTATTCCCAACTGCCTCGCAAGAAGAGGGTTCCCGCTGACTCTGCACAGCTTCCGCAGAACCCAAGGGAGGCTTCAGGTCAAATACAGGTGGTATTACCACAAGTGTAAGGAGCAACGCAAATGACAGACCGAGGATGGCCCATGCATTCCGGTTTGTAGCTCTAGGCATCAATCGGTTCACCGAGCCTCCAAAAAGCCTCTGGCAGACGGCCATATAAAGACGGCGGTCTCAATATCGATATCGGTATGGCAGAAGCGCGGTCTTGGGTCCCTACACTGTAACCATGAGCGAAGGAGTGCGTCGCTTCCCATGCAGCCGGGATCGTGCCCCTTAAGGTACCGACTTGCACCGCTCTGTGACTTTCCTGGGGCGAGGCCGACGGGTCCCATTGACCGCCCGTTTCGTTATCCTCAGAGTTTGCCGGTCGCCATGGTGCGGAGACTACAGGTGTGGACCTGTCCTGATAACAGTCTCAATATATTAATAGCCAAGGTGCCTCCAAAGACGCTCATCCTATGTCTATCCCTTCGACGTCCTTTAGCCTTCAAGTTCAGTCCCCGGAGGATGTAGAGGAGTGGATTCTCGTCTTGGTAAAAGCGCTTCGTCAGAAGTCCAAGAGGTGGTATCTCAATATAGTACAGGGCGATGATGGCGATATCTTCTTCGAGTGCTCCCCATCCTTGACCAACGAGGAGGTCTCTCAAGCTTTCATCAGTAGCAGCCCCTGAGGTACTCCGAGGCCCGTCCTCAAAGGGGTCTTCAGCGGATTCTGAGCCCAAGCTCTAGTCGGTACCTGTCATGCCCTGTATGGCCTGATTGACCCCTGAGATCAAGTCCCTGAATCCAGTCATATCCGATTCGATAATAACGCGGAAAGGTTCAACTAGGGAGAGGTCGACACCCTTCGACAGTATGGCGACGTCGACCGTCCTC
>JAJISG010000085.1 GCA_022848835.1 Thermoplasmatota archaeon
TGTAGGCGACGGACCCCATCCAGGCAACTGCGAAGACTATGTGAAGCATGCGCAGGACTAGAGCTACGACATCTACCATGCTGCCCGCAAGCCGCATCATCTTTAAGATGTCTTCCCAGAAAGGCACGACAAAGGGGGAGATACCGGCCTGCCGCCGTGGCTTGACTGCTACGTCTCAAACCTTTTACGCCGCACAGCCTTACTTCGGTCCACCATGAAGGCCGAAGCGGTGGAGGGAGAAGAGGTCGTAGGTGAGATGGCCGACGGGACTCCTCTGACACTACCCGTCATTGAATACGATAGTGGATCTGGGCCCAGCTTCTTCGTCGGCTGCACCATCCACGGGGACGAGGTCACGGGTCAGGCTAGCGTCTGGAAGCTGAGAGATCTTATCGCCTCGACGGGAATCAGAGGGAGGCTGACTATCGTGCCTGTCATGAATCCTCTGGGATTCAACTACAACGTCCGGGGAATCCCCATAGCCACCATCGACCTAAATCGCCTCTACCCAGGAGATCCTGAAGGATCCCTGAGCGAGCGAATCACCGCGAAGATATGGTCCATCTCCCGGCAGCACGAATACATAGTGGATGTCCACACTGCGGGATGGTGCATCCCTCACATCCTGGTTGATCCTGTGGGAGGCGAACTGAAGTCTCGTGTGGAAGAGTTTACAGCTGCCTCGGGAATAACTGTGTTGCAGGAGTATGAGGAGGAGAGGTATCGGCTACAGAACCTGGCCGCCAGTCTTCCAGGAGTCGCGCTGAAGGATGGAAAGGTGGCGTTGACTGTGGAGCTGGGTGGCTTCAAGGGCATCGACTGGGCCTCAGTCGATGCGGGTTTCATCTGTCTAAGGAACATGCTCATAAAGGCGGGCCTGATCAAGGGCAGGCTAGAGGTAGTCACCAGCGCCCCAGTGATAAGCGAAAAAGGATACCGGAGGACCTCCATCTTCTCCACCATGGGAGGACTCCTGAGGTACGAGGTAGTGCCCGGGGCCAAGGTGAGGAGGGACGACATGATAGCAGAGATAAGGGATGTGTACGGAAGGCTGAAGGGGGAGGCGAGGGCCCCCACAGACGGCTACATAGTCTCGCTGAACGCTACGTCTGTGGTCCCGTCGGGCGGGCATCTCGCAGAGTTGGCGGTGACGGCTTAGGGCGTGAGGCCAAAGCCGGAAGATGCATGGTGAGAGGATAGCATGAGTGAGGAGTTGGCGATCCTAGACGGGACGAACATCGGCCCAGAGCAGAGGGTAAACCACGCCCACATCCATAAGGACACCATAGTCCTCCACTGGCACGAGCTCGAGACTGAGCCTGAGGAGGAGAACGGCATCACTCTCTCCAGGGAGGACTGGCTCAGAATCATGACCTCTGTCTACTGGAAGAGGGAGGAAACCATCGAGGCTGAGGAGTCGTCGGGGAACAACTTTGCTGGCGCGGAGACCCATATCGGTTACGTCGTCTTCAGATACAGGAGCGACCGGAAACGGACAGCTGACGAAGAGGTCGCCGTACTCTCGCTTCAACAGGTGGACGCTAGGCTGAGAAAGAGACATCGCTAGCCAATGTGTCTTACGTCAAGTGCGGGGTGCACACTACATCGAGGTCCAGATTGCCTGTATAGTCATCCATCTCCAAGGTCTCATGGCCTGGGAAAATAGGTTTTTAACCGGGGCCAATATAGAAGACCGGAGGGCCGGTAGATCAGTTGGAAGATCGCCACCTTGGCATGGTGGAGGTCGTGGGTTCAAATCCCATCCGGTCCATTCCACAGAAGGCCACAGGGGAGCCGACGACTCCCCCGGGGGGATATAGGTTGGGGTTGGAATATCACCAATGGTTTGCCTCTGCCCCATCTTCGCTCTCAGCCACCGGATAGCCCACCGGGGCGGGTGACTTCAAGTCTTCCCCTCAGACCCCATCTCCTGGAAATCGGCGTCCATTTTTGCTGCCATGTCTAAGGCTGACCGAGCGGCCTCCCGTTTACCCATCAGCTCGAAAACCCTGGCCTTAAGCCACCACAAACCAGGATACCGTTGGTCCAGAATGCTAAGCCTGTTCAGGGTCTCTAGCGCCCCCTCATGCTCGCCGTTGACGGCAAGATATGCTCCCAAGGTAAAGAGCGCGTCTCTATCCTTCTCATCCTCCTTCAGCCTAGCTCGGGCCAGGTCGACCTTCTGCTCCAGTGTCTCGACCTCCTCCTCCATCTTCCGCCCGCAGCCGTGGCACCACTCCTTGTCGACCTCCACCAAGGTGTTGCAGTGGGGGCATAGAACGGTCATCGATGGGTTCAGCGTTCTCCGAAGCTCCTCCAGAGCCTCCTCCTCACTCAATGTGAGCTTCTCCCACTCGGGAGCCCAGAGATTGATTGGGAGGGAGAGGCGGACGTCCTCTCCCGAGGCTTCTTCCTCATCGCTATGAGCCTCAAGCAACTTCTTGACATCGGCAACAAGGAGCTTGGCATCCCTCCTTCTCTCGTCGATTTCCAAGCATGCCTTGCCGCATTTCAGGGCCTTATCGAGGTCTTCCAAAGCCAGATAGGCCCTGGCGGCCTTCATCCAGTTGTCCGGGTTCCTCTTGTCCTTCTTAAGCCCGCCCAGAGCTTCCGATAGCTTCCTTTCGAGTTCCTGGGTCTTCTGCTCAGCTGCCGAAGAGGGACCGTCTTCAACGGTAGGACCGAAGCCGGCCATCTCTCCATATTGCGGCATACTGCCTATAGATAGCTTTGTTCTGTGTTATCAGAAAACAGAGAAAGTGGACTGGTTTGTCGTCTGCATGGGACACGGGAAGGGAAACTCTCTTACAAAGGCGTCAGCCTCATTTGTCTGCGGAGCAGACCCTCAAGAGGTCTCACTCTCTAAGGTCTGGTAGCCTTCTTTCGCATAGGGTCCTAGGCTGCCTAACATCGTTCGTTGCTTGCCAGGAAACACCTCCCCCAGCTGCCTCGATTTCCCATCCCCGAAGACTCGATTGGCGTGATACAGCATTCCGTACTGTATGAGGGAGGTGAGAATAGGGATCGCGTCTTCCCCTTTGCGTGTCAATCGGTAGGTGACATTCCGCGGGTTGCTTGGGTCCTCGATTCGCTCGATGACCCCCTCCTCCTTTAGGTCCCGAAGTCGGATGGAGAGTATCCTCGGCGTCATTCCGGGGTTGTTCCTCAAGATTCGAGTGAAGGTCATCTCGCCGAAGAAGGCCACGTCCCTCAAAACGAGGCAGGCCCACTTCCGCCCCAAGACCCCTAGGCTCGCCCGGATGGGGCACGACTCGAAGGGGATCTCTGGGATGATCGGTTTTGCAGACGCAGACTTGCCTCGCCATGCCATGGAATCACGGTATACTTCGTTTCCCTGGAGGTGTTATATACTATACTTTGTATATCAAGTTTGCGTGGTGCGTTCACGCGGGAGAGAGAACATGGTGCGAAGTACGGCAAGGGACAAAGGCTTGGCAAAACGTGTCTGGGTCTCGTCGGTCCGTGTGACTGACTTCAACCGCGCCCTCAAGTTTTACAGGGACCTGCTAGGGTTCCCGATACAGCTGGAGGCCCGTGAATTCAACTGGATCGAGGTCGGTCCCGAGGAGCCCCTCTGCAAGATCGGCCTTTCGGTTCAGGAGTGGGAGAAGGGGGAGGGCGGTATCACACGTACAGGCATCGTCCTCGAGGTCGAGGACATGGACGCCTTCGCGGCTCGGCTGAAAGAGCACGAGGTCAGGTTCACAGACGAGCCCGAGATGCAACCGTGGGGCGGTATCGTGGCCAATTTCCTGGACCCTGACGGAAACGAGCTCCAGGCTGTGTACGATCCACGTCATTACGAGTACAGGTCCCCCGACGCTGGCTAGACAGTACGGAAGGGCAGTCATGGCCAGGAGTTCGGAGTTTCTCTATGTGATCCGCCCGACTCGTCTGCAAATGGTGACTGACGCTCCGACTGCGGATGAGACCGAGATCCTATCGCGTCACGCGGCCTACCTGGAGAAGCTAACAGAAGATGGGACTGTGGTGCTCTATGGGAGAACTCAGAATCGCGATGGTACCACCTTCGGGATCGTCATCTTTCGGGCACGAGACGAGTCTCAGGCGGAGAGAATCATGGAGAATGATCCCGCCGTGAAAGAGAGAATCATGCGGGCCGAACTGTATCCCTACCGCATAGCCATGATGAGAACAGCCTAGTGGATCGCCACAGGGTCACCCGCAGAGACTATCCGCAGGTCGACAGGCCCAAGTCAGATGTGTGCAGATTGCCACCTCAACATTTCGTGAAGTGCGGCGGCTAGGGTGCGAACTGACAAATCTTGTAGAGCCGAACCCTGAATCTAGTATGGCCAACCCGGTCTAGAAGGAAATCACTTTATCCGCCCACAAAGTCCACTTCGTAAGTTCGTCAAGGGACGACCTCTCGGCGCCTTCCATCAGTTCTGTGTCGGAGATTCCTCGCGCGTCCATGCAGGTCCCACAGACGCCCACCACTCCCCCACGCCTCGCGATGGACCGGAGCATCAGCTCGATGCTGTAGTATCCTTTGGGTACCTCCTGCCCGGACTTGGCCGCTGGAGCAGCGTCTCCCTGGAGGAACATGCGAATGCTCAGGTCTCCCTTCCCCTTCAACAGGCTTATGGCCAGGCGAAGGGCGTTGTAAGTGTGCTCTGACCCATACGGCGGATCGTTGAGGACGAAGAGAATCTTCTCCATATCAGTCACCATCTTTGCCTGCTCCTTCAGCCTATCGGTCGGGGTGTTAGACTCGAACCAACCGCAATCCGCTCAGGACAACCAGCAACTCACTAGCCTCGTGGGCTGAACAAAGACCCCTAGAACGTCACCACACGATCGTACCCAGCGTAGGCGTTGGCGGCATCCACCGACGTGCCGAAGCCGCTGTTCTTACCTGCAAAGTCGTCTTCCGTGACCCCAAGGGCACGGCCACTGGGCTCGCAGACAGAGATCCTGACGTTGCGGGCAACAAGGAAGTCCATCAACTCCTTCAGTGGCGGCACACCAATACCTTGGACCTGCGCCGCAATGTGGTCCTTGATCAACGGCGCGGCCTCCAACATCAGGATGATGCCGGTCTCATGCCCTGCCTCGATAGGGCCCTTTGCCTCCATAAAAGGGAAAGTGGCCCTGGTAGGATCGTCGGTCCCGTGAGTTCCGATAAATAGTATCTTTGCCATGTTTCACCATTCTCCTTGTATTAAATTCGCTGTGCTAATCATTGTCATGTCCCCTCCAACGCAAAGGGGATAGAGGCACCTCCTTAAGCGTTTACCTTTTCGATAATCTTTGACACAAGATCTTCCTTCTCTTTCTCAGACATTTCTA
>JAJISG010000086.1 GCA_022848835.1 Thermoplasmatota archaeon
ACGGTCGTGTACCACCTCCTGCGGCGGCGTAAGATCTCCCTGTGACTCTCAGAGATCGGATGCTCCTAGACCGAGGGCCGTCGAAGTCCTCTTGTAGGGCTGACCAATGCGGGAGGAAAGACGAGACTATCGGGCGCGGGACTTGGGGTATCGGCCCTCTGAAAGATTGGGTGGGAGTAGATAACGCCGTATTAGGAAGTTTTAAGATATAGCTATAACATAACTATTCTGTAGCGAAAGGAGGCCTCCCTTGCAGCAGACTGACCACCTCTCCTCAGTGAGAGAACTGGCACAGGATGTGTCATTCAGCGCCGTCGCTAGATGGAAGGAGGAGACCGGCGGTAAGGCAATCGGCCATTTTCCCGTGTTCGCGCCGCAGGAGATCATCCGCGCGGCTGGCATGCTACCCGTGGGAGTCATGGGAGCCTGGGGCCTTCTAGAGGTTGATTACGCGGATTCTAGGGTCCAATCCTTCGTCTGCTCTGTCGCCAGGACTACGCTGGAGCTGGGCCTGACGGGCCGGTTGAAGGAGTTGGACGGGATGGTCTTCACGGACATCTGCGATGTGGCTCGGAACCTCTCCGGTGTCTGGAAGCGGAACTTCCCAGAGATGCTGGTTGAGTACCTCCACCTCCCACAGAACGTGACCTCCGCCGCGAGCGTCGTGTACCTGGAGAGGGAGCTGGAGAGGTTCAAGGGAAAGCTGGAGGACCTCTCGGGTGTCAAGGTGGGTGAGGACTCTCTGTGGGAGGGTATTGAGGTCTACAACCACCAGAGAGAGCTCCTTCAGAGGATCTACCGAATCCGACGGGAGAGCCCGTGGCTTCTACCGGCTGACGAAGCCTACCTGCTAGGTCGGGCAGCCGCGCAGATGCCCGTGGAGGATCATGTCTCGCTGCTGGAGCGATCTATCGCGGAGATCGAGGCGAGGACTGTCAAGTCCAGGGACAACATCCGCGTACTCCTGTTGGGCCCCTTCTGCGAGCAGCCACCGCTGGAGCTACTGAGAATCGTGGAGGAATCGGGCTGTTACGTGGTGGACGACGAGCTGCTGCAGACCTATCGATGGTACACCTCTGCCGTACCGACGAACGGGAACCCGCTGAGATCGCTGGCGGAGAGCTATATTGAGAGAGCCCGCCTCTCCTCCGTCCGTTATCAGGTGAGGAGGAGGAGAGAGGCCATAGTGGAGTGGCTGAAGGAGGCCCGGGCGGAGGGCGTTCTCTTCTGTTCCGCCAAGTTCTGCGAACCAGCGCTCTATGACTATGTCCTGTACAAGGAGGCCCTGGAGGCCGAGAGCGTCCCCTATCTTCACCTGGAGTTCGAGGAGAAGATGAGCGCCTTCGAGACGGTGCGGATGCAGGTGGAGACCTTCGTGGAGTCCATCCTATTCGCCTGAGGTGTTACCATGGAACTGAAGCACAAGGATGCGGGAAAGGTGGTGCAGAGGGAGCTGATGGCCTCCTACTACGGGGACCTGGAGGATGGAGAGGGGCCGGTGGCCTACCTATTCGTCCCCGGCAATGTTGTAGAGATACTCAGGCCCTTCGGCTTCCGCACGGTGTATCCGGAGATCAACGCCTTGCAGTGTGGGATAAAGAGGGTCGCGGGGGAGAACATCCTCAAGGCGGAGGACATGGGCTACTCCGCCGATGTCTGCGGGTATGTGAAGAACGACGTGGGCATCTGCCTGGCTGGCGGGTCGACACCCCTGGGCCGCATCCCGAAGCCGGACCTGCTCGTGTGCAACTTCTCCGGCTGCAACACCTTCATCAAGTGGTTCGAGGCCCTGGCGGACCTCTACGATGCGCCGATGTTCCTCCTGGACGTGCCCTACTTGAGGGATGAGGCGAGCTACCAGCAGGACATAGAGTATGTGACCCAGCAACTCTGGGACCTGGTGGCCTACTGTGAGGACATGACCGGGACCACCTTCGACGAGGCCAAACTCAGGGAGACGCTGGAGTACTCCCGTCAGGCTGAGGACCTGTGGACCCAGTTGCTGTCCCGTGCCCGCCTCCGGCCGTCCCCCTTCGACGCCTACTTCGAGGCCGTCTTCTTCATGGCCCCCATCAACGTCCTTCGCGGGACGACGGATTGCATCGACTACTACAAGGTGGTCATCGAGGAGATGGAGGAGAGGAGCCGTGCGCACGTGGGACCCGTGCCGCAGGAGAAGTTCAGGGTGGTCTACGAAGGGCCGCCGTGCTGGCCCCATTTCCGAGCTTTCTGGGAGCTCTTCAAGGCGTGGGGCGTGGTCGGTGTCGCCTCCACCTACTCTAAGGTAGGCGGGCTCTTCGAGACCGGCATCAGGCACGATCCCGCCAGGCCTATGGAGAGCATCGCGGAGTACGTCATAAACTGCTACACCAACTGGAACCTGAAGAAGAGGTCGGAGCTGCTGCAGCAGTACATAGAGGAGTTCGAGGCCGATGCACTAATCATCCACTCCGTCAAGTCCTGCCGCTCCTTCTCCGTCGGTCAGGCGGACTTCCGAGAGGTTTTCAGTCACGAGCTCGGCATCCCAACTCTCATGATAGAGTCGGACCTGGCTGATCCACGCTACTTCTCGCAGGCTCAGCTGAAGAACCGCGTGGACGCTTTCTTCGAAAGCCTGGAGCACCAGAGGATTGTGAGGGGCTCATAATGTACGTGGCGGGTGTAGACGCGGGATCGACGACGACCAAGGCCGTCGTCCTGGACGAGAATAGCCACTTGGTCGGGAAGAGCCTTAGGGCGACGGGTGCCAATGTGACAAGGGCCTCGGAGCTCGCCTATGAGGAGTGCCTGCACGCAAGCGGGATTCGTGAGAGGGAGGTGAGTTATGTCATCGGCACGGGCTACGGTCGCTACAAGATCGCCTTCGGGGATACCCAGGTGACGGAGATAAGCTGTCACGCCAAGGGGGCCCATTTCCTCTTTCCGAAGACGAGAACGCTGGTGGACATCGGCGGCCAGGACACGAAGGCCATCAAGGTCAGCGACAAGGGCGAGGTGCTGGATTTCTGCATGAACGACAAGTGCGCTGCCGGGACCGGGCGCTTCCTGGAGAACGCCGCCACAGTTCTCGACCTGGAGCTTGACGACATCGGCCCCGTGTCCCTCCGCTCAGAGAACCCACTCCGCATCACGAATGTCTGCACGGTTTTCGTGGAGTCGGAGATAATCTCCCACTTAGCCCGCGGGCAGGTGGTGGAGGACATTCTCAGGGGGGTGCACAGCGCCATCGGCGCCAGGACAATCGCCCTCGTCCGCCGTGTCGGTATCGAACCGGAGGTCACCTTCACCGGGGGAGTCTCTCGGAACGTGGGGATGGTTCGTACCCTGGAGGAGCGGTTCGGAGTTCCGATCAACGTGAGCGATCTGTCCCAGTACATGGGATGCCTTGGAGCAGGTCTGTTCGCCCTGGAGAGGGCTCAGGGGGCAAGCCCCCGACGGGTCAAGAGGGTGGAGGCCGGAGGGAGCTGATGCCTGTAACCGCCGGAATCGACATCGGTGCAGGTACCACGAAGGCGGTCCTCATGGACGAGCAGGCGGCGGTCCTCGCAAGAGTGAGCGTCAGGACGGGTCCATTCCTAGAAAAGGCGGCGACCAGTGCCTTCGAAAAGGCTCTCCGGCAGGCCAGCCTGAACAGCGATGACATCGAATATGTGGCCACGACGGGTTACGGCCGCTACTCCTATCCGCCGAGGGACATCCAAATCACGGAGATAACCTGCCATGCTCGGGGTGCTCGACTCCTCTTTCCCGGGACGAGATGCGTGCTGGATATCGGCGCCCAGAGTTCCCGGGCTATGCGGGTTGACGAGGAGGGTCGCGTGCTGAAGTTCAGGATGAACGACAGGTGCGCTGCCGGCGCTGGCCGCTTCCTTGAACGGATTGCCAAGGCCCTCGAGATGGACCTTCGCCAGCTGGTGGCGGCCTCTCTCGAGTCGAAGAATCCACAGCCCATCAGTAGTATCTGCGCCGTTCTGGCGGAGTCAGAGGTCATCAACCACATCACTCAGGGCAAGAGGGCCGAGGACATCGTCATGGGAGCCCACCTGTCCATAGCGGAGAGGGTCCTGGCACTGCTGAGGCAGGTGGGAGTCGAAGAGGAGGTCACCTTGACAGGCGGACTCTCCCTGAACCCAGGTATGGTCAAGGCTCTGGAGGAGACGCTGGGGAAGGAGGTGAACTTCAGCAAGGAGTCGCAGTTCGCCGGAGCCATGGGGGCTGCCTACTTGGGCCACTGGCGTCTTCAGCGACGAGGCGGAAGGTCTTAGTACATAACGGTCATCTTTTCATCGGGGGAAGAGGATGGGTTATCGTCTCATCAATCTAGGGTTCCGCGAGCATAGGGCGTCCTTAGTTCTGAATCGACCACCGCTGAACATCCTCAATCTGGAGATGCTTGATGAGCTCTTGGATGCCCTCGAGGAGGTCGAAACGGAGGAGGGCTGCAAGGTCCTCACGGTGAGAGGCGAGGGAAAAGCCTTCTCTGCCGGCGTGGACGTGGCCGACCATACGGAGGAGCGCGTGGCGACAATGCTCCGATCCTTTCACAAGGCCCTCTTGAAGCTTTTCTACCTGGAGGTGCCCACCATTGCCCAGGTCCATGGACACTGCCTCGGGGGCGGTCTGGAGTTGGCCATGGCCTGCGACTTGGTCTACGCTGCCTCCGGGACGACGCTGGGTCAGCCCGAGATAAGACTCGCAGCTTTCCCTCCATTCGGGGCGGCTATGTATCCTGGCCTCCTCGGTGTACGTGGGGCCTCGGAGCTGATCCTGTTAGGACGCAATATCTCAGCCGCGGAAGCGGTGGAGATGGGCCTCGCTAACATGGTGTTTCCTGATGAGGAGCTGGAGCAGAAGGTCAAGGAGGTGTGCGCAGAGTTGGAGGGTCACAGTCAAGTGGCTCTCAGGCTGGCGAAGAAGGCCATGAGGTCCGCGATGCACCTGGGCCCGCCGGAGGCCGTAACCGCCGCCGAGAGGGTCTACCTGGAGGAGCTCATGGCGACGGAGGATGCCAGGGAGGGCATAGCGGCTTTCATGGAGAAGAGGAAGCCTGTCTGGAGGGATAGGTGATGAGGGCCGCGGTGTTTCATGGAGGAAAGACGCTGAGTGTGGAGGAAGTGGACAGGCCGAAGCCCGCTCACGACGAGGTCCTTGTCCGTGTCGCCGCATGCGGAATATGCAGGACGGACCTCCACTACCTCCACGGGGTGCCGACCTTCAAAGAGCCGCCCCTCATCCTGGGCCATGAGATAAGCGGCACGGTGGAGGAGGCCCCGCACGGAGGGCCCGAAATCGGCCAAAGGGTTCTCATCCCGCCCGTAATCCCATGTGGCGAATGCGAGTATTGCCTCCAGGGTCGAGGCACTCTCTGCACGCATATGGTGATGCTGGGCAACCACCGGGACGGGGGCTTCGCCGAGTACGTTGCGGTGTCCCAATCCGTGACCTTTCCCCTGCCTGATACGGTCCCACTGCAGGAGGGATGCATCATCAGCGACGCCTTCTCCACGCCTTACCACGCCGTGATCAACAGGGCGGAGGTGAAGCCAGGTCAGACCGTCGCTATCTTTGGCTGCGGTGGGGTCGGATTGGCGGCGGTACAGATGGCCGTACTAGCTGGTGCGAGGGTGGTCGCTGTCGACCTGGTGGAGGAGAAACTGCTGCTTGCCGAGGATTTTGGGGCGTGGCTCACCATCAATGCTTCAGGAGTGGATGATGCCGCAAAGGAAGTACGAAGGCTGACTAGCGGGGGGGCGGACGTGGCATTGGAAGTGATAGGGAATCCCGCGACGATTCGACAGGCCTTCGATTCCCTCAGGTGGGGAGGCCGTCTCATGGTGGTTGGCTACACCGACAAGGAGGTCTCATTCAGCGGTGCCAAGCTCATGTTCAGGGAGATGGAGGTCAGAGGTTCCCTAGGCTGCGGCCTTCACGACTTTCCAAAGGTCATAGACCTGGCGGCGATGGGCCTTCTGAAGGTGAAGGAGATGGTGAGTCACAGGTTCGCGTTGGAGGACATCAATGAAGGCTTCCGTCTTCTCGAGACTGGCGATCCGGGGCTTCTGAGGGGAATCGTTCTACTTTAGGGTCTGTCGATTGCGGTGTCGACATACTGACCCGTAGGACCCAGTTCAACGCGCGGGCAGTATTGGGTCTATGAGGGACCGGTCTATCCCAAACTGGACAGAAGTTTGTCTTTGGAGGGCCACCGGATGACTTGTATGCGAAGGAGGTCGGGACCCACGTCTACTGAGATGGGGGCGGTTGTTGCATCTGAGACGTATCGTAGGTAAGGGCAGCTGGCGCAGGCTTGAAGACGATGCCTAGAATTCCGCCAATCAGGCCGAGTATAAGGCCGATGAAGAATCCGCCAGTGGCGATGATGCTCACCAGAGAAAGCACCAGGATAATGACGCCCCAGACCGTGCTGCTTGCAGGCCTTGAGTACATCATCACCCCTCCCACCATGATGACGATGCCAATCACGATGCCGATTGCGCCGAGGATCTGGATCCAGAGTACGGGATCAACATCCAAAGTCTCTCCACTGAGCAGAAGGAGTTCTTCAAGAAACTCTGCTATCGCTAGGTACATTGCACCAGCAAGGATTATCAGTAGTCCACCGATAATTGAGAGCACCATAGCCGCAGTTGGTTTTTCTCCTGCCAAATTGACGCCTCCCGACCCCGATGCCTCTAGACCCTATATATAGCTTCGTTACAAGTCTAGCCAGTCTATCTGGGCTTGCGAAGGAGGACCGAGTTGGT
>JAJISG010000087.1 GCA_022848835.1 Thermoplasmatota archaeon
CTTATCACCCTATATTAATCTTGATCGCCAGGGTTGGGCACTGGGCTTCGCAAGCCATACAATCGATGCAGTCGTCTTCCCTTATGGGCTCAGACTTGTCCGTCCTGTACTTGCCGTACAGTTCTGGATCTTCGCTGATGACCTTGTCGCTGCCCGTTCCTGCGTTGCCGGGGTTCAGGAACCACTCGAAGACATCCACAGGGCAGACATCCATGCACACACCGTCTGCTATGCAGGCCTCAAAGTCCACCGCCACATGGACTCCATGGATGCCTAGCTTGGTCGGGTAGGGTTTCCCCTCGTTATCGAGCCTCTCGATGTTCTCCGCCCTTACTTCGTGGCTGTTGTGCTCTCCAGTAATGGGAAACTCATCTGCCTTTTCCAGGAAGCCCTGGTCGATGGGCGCAGGCTTGTAGTCGACGGGTCGTACCATGGTTATCGACCTCTGTAAAAAGAACTCATAATAAAACCTTGCTAGCAGCCAGGTTCATCGTCTATGACTCCCGCCTGACGGTAATCGGTATCACGCGCTTCTCGAACTCCAACTCTGCAATGTCCACCGGGTCGACCATTCCCAGAGGTGCGTCGATGAGGATAGGGGCCCCCATGGCTATCTGCAGGGCCCGAGCTCCTATGATTCTTGCCCTCTCGAACCTCGTGAATAACACGATAGCTCCTCCCCCCTCCTCTCTCAGCACTCTGTCAGCGGCAAGCAAGGGCTACCCACTCTTCGGACTAGGTTTGTGATTGACATCTCCTTTTACAGGACCTTCCTCTTCTAAATCTATTCGCTCGGATTGTGACCCAAGACTCCCCACGACCCTTCTCTTCGGGCAGCCCATCGCTCTCTTCAAGGACGCGTTACCACTTATCTGGGCATCCGTGCAAATTGGACCTCCTATTAAAGGTTTTTCCATTCCCCTCCAAACTGTACTACGCAGTGATACGTGGGACATGACAAATCTTACCAGGCGAATGTCCCACATTGCAGCAGCCGAATCTAAAGAAGAAGAGATTACGCCATAGACGGTGGATAGTCAGGAGGCACCAGGAGGGCTGGTCCATATGCCGGATAGCCTACGAGATCCAGCTGCCCAGGAACACCGTCTACCAATGGACACAATGGCATCTAGAGGGCAGGGAGCTGGAGGAGCGGGTGAGAGGTGTATCGAGAGGACACGGTAGAAGTGTCCCATTAATCATTGAGCACTACACATCCCCTTCTAAACAGCCACAGGAGGACTGATGGTTATCGCATGAGATAATGCCGGGCGAACCTTATAATAATCAGCGATTCGACCCAGTAACCCGGGTCCCGTAGGTGCCTCTCGGCTAATCTATGGGCCATCTGTCACGGATCGGTATGGAAGCCAAATGGAGGCGACGTGTTGACCGCTGAGGCACAGCTTTCCGATATTAAGGGGGCCTTCCTGGAGGAGGCCTTCCCAACGGGCTCCGTGACTCTCCTGCTCGCTCCCCTGGGACCAGAGAAGGAGGCCCTGTTAGCCCCTCTGGTTCATAGGATCCTCAGTGACGGCTCAGATGCACTCTTAGCCTTCTCAAACATTCCTCCTGGGAGGTTCCTCTGGAAGCTCTCCGGCCTAGGGTCTGATGTGAAGAGCCACCTCAAGGCTCGTCAGCTGAGGATCCTGGATTGGTACTCCCACAAGGAGGAGGACATCCAGGAGATGGTCGACAGGGGGGGTGTTCTACGATGCCCTGGTTACCTGGGGCCCCTCGAGGGAGCCCTCTCCGAGTTGATAGGATTGGCTGACGGAAAGGGGCTGGCTATTCTTGAGATCCTCACTGATGTCATCGGACTGGAGAAAGATGAGATGAAAGAGTTCACCTTCACCCTCATCAAGAAGCTGAAAGAGGGATACGACACCCTTGTTCTTGTCGTGGATACCGACTTCGTTCCGGTAGCCGCGATTGAGAAGCTTCGAGGGCAGTTTGACCGGGTCGTGGAGATGAACAGGGAGAGGGCGACGGAGGAGGTGAGGTGGACGGCGTCCATCCCGCGGGGGGAAGGGAGGATGGGCCACTACTCGTTGATGATGGAACCCCGCTTCCTGGATTTCGTCCCAAAGGAGATTGACATGGAAGCCCTTCAGGGTGAAGTGCTTGTTGAGGAGAAGCTAGCGGAGGAACCCTGTCCTGGGTGTGGGGCACCGCTGCGCGGAAGTGAGTGCAACGTCTGTGGTTACATGCCGGATGACCCGCGGCTCGCGAAAATCAAGGAGCTGTACGAGAAGTGTGAGGAGAGACTGAAGCTGAATCCTGAGGACACCGACGCCCTTTTCACCAAAGCCGCGGCCCTGGCCAGGCTTAAGGATTTCGAGATGGCAGTCCGAGTCCTGAATGATCTGACGAGACAGGACGCTCGCTACCCGGGCATGTGGATGCTGAAGGCCAAATTGTTCGACCGACTGGGCGATGAGTTGAAGGCA
>JAJISG010000088.1 GCA_022848835.1 Thermoplasmatota archaeon
TGGCCTCCAGAAAATCGGCGACCCTCCCCTCCATCAGCGCCTTTAGAAGGTCCTGAAAGTCCACATCTCTGTAGAGACCTAGGTCCGGGCTCCTCCAGTTCAATGGAACACCGACCTGTTCAGGGGTCGACCGCATATCTATTCAACTGTTTTATAGTCAATCACAATATATACTGGAATAGAGGCTGGGGTATGGAGAGTAGAAAGATACAAAAGGTGGGCATTTCGACCCTGACAGTCTCCCTTCCCAAGCAGTGGGCGGAGACCCAGAACCTCAAGAAAGGAGATCAGGTCTTCATCGTCCAGGAAGGGGACTCTTTGAGACTGTTGGCAGCGGAGGGCGCCCGGAAGCGCCTGGAGAAGCCTGTCCCCGACTATGTCATCGACGCAGACGCCATAACCGACCCAGGGATGATGGAGAGGGTTATCGTGGGAAACTACGTTCTCGGTAGGGAGCGTATAGTCGTCAAATCCGCTTCCCGCCTTAAGAGCGAGCACCTCAAGGAGATTCGTGGAGTTACCAAGAGGTTGATGGGGCTGGGCATCATCGAGGAGACTGGAGAGAGGGCTCTGCTGCAGTGCTCCATAGAGCCCTCCAAGTTCCCGATAGATTCCCTGATTAAGAGGCTGTACAGCCTGGGCAAGACCATGCTGAATGACGCTGTGGAGGCTCTGATAACGAAAGACAGGTCCCTGGCTGACGACGCCATCCGTAGAGAAGACGACGCGGACATGATGTACTGGCTGATTGTGCGCCTAGTCCTCTCCGCACAGCAGGACGACTCCCTCATAACCAAGCTGGGGATGGAGACCAGGCTGAACAATGCTGGCTACAGGCTGATATCCAAGGAACTCGAGACCGTGGCTGACTGCGCCCACGATATTGCCGTCAGCGTTCTTGAGCTCATAGACCGACAGGCGGAGTTTGACTGGTCCCTTCTGAGGACACTGAAGGAGACAGCCGATGAGGCTGCATCCCTCTACGGTGACGGACTCGCCGCCCTCATAACGAGAGACCTGAGGCTCGCCAACAGGACGGTCATTGCAAGCCACGGACTGGAGGCCAAGCTACAGGATTTCCTCAGGCTCCTTTTCAAGAAGGTGGAGGAACCCCAAGACCTCCTAGCCATTAAGACCATAGTGGATAACCTCTCGAGGATCACGGGATATTCAAACTCCATCTCAAACGTGGCTTTCAACAGATATCTAGAGAGGTCGACTTCCCTCTGCAAAGCGGTGGCGGTGGAAACCACCTAGACCGACGTAAGTCAGACGTGCGCAAGGCTTATGTGGTCTTGCAGGCCTCCGTCACCCATGGTAACAGAGGGGGATGTGGTACAGGCCCTGAGCAAGCGGTTGATCGCGACCTTCGTCCTGATCGGGGTCTTCCTCCTGTGGCTGGGCCTTCTCCTGATGGCAATTGGAGACCGTCCCCTCATCACGGTGGGGAGGATACTCACGAGTACGGGGTCTCTCTTTGCCTTCGCAGTGGCGCTGGTTGGAGCCCTTGGCAGTCAGAGAACCACTGACAATCAAAACCTTGGCCTCCTGGTACTCTCGGCAGCTCTCATTCTGGCCTCGGTCTGGGTTATGTAAGCCTTCTGAGCTCGTCTGCCACCTCGGGCGCCACGGACACCTTACTGTTGGTGCCGTAGACCGTGTCCGTACAGATAACCTCGTCGAAATCCCTGAGCCTGTCCTTCGCCCCCTTCACGAACAACCCGTGGACACACCCCGCCACGACCTCCTTGGCCCCCTGATCCCTGAGTATTCTTGCGGCGCTAGCCATTGTGCCTCCAGTGGAGATGACGTCGTCCACGACCGCGACCTTAAGGCCCCTCACCTCAAGTGTCTTCTCCTCTGTTTCTACGGTCCAGCTATCTATCCTCTCTTTCTTGAAGTACTCCCAAGGCACTTTCATGAGGTCTCCTACGATTCGAGCGCGTCGAGCGGCGTTCTCGTCTGGTGCCACAATCATCTCCACCCCCCGGTCCCCTAGGTAGCGAGCCAGGGCTGGCATCCCAGAGATGTCGACCGCTGGCAGGCTGAAGTACTCCATGGCCCGCTTGTCGTGAACGTCCACCGTGATGATTCGATGGGCGTTGATCTCCACCCTCTCAGCCACGGCCCGGGAGCTGACTGCCTCCCCCTCCTTGAATCTCTTGTCCTGACGGCCGTAGGCGAAGTATGGTATCACTACGGTGAGGCTCGCTGTAATATCTCGAAGAGCGTCCTGAAGGAGGAAGAGCTCCAGAAGCTTGTCGTTGGGGTAGATCGTCTGGACCAGGACCACGTCCTTCCCGTCCAGCTGCTCAGGCACCCTGACGTAGAGTTCACCGTCAGCGAAGGTCCTAACCTCTCCCACAATGAGATCGACGCGTAGGATCTCTGCCAGTCGGCGGGACAGGTGAACTGAGGCAGAACCGGTCACCACTTTCATGGAACCACCGATTCGCATAATGGCCTCGCAGTTATATCTTATGGGCCGAAGATAACCTGGAATGCTTCAACTCGTACACCCCAATCTCCTCGAAGAAGAGGGATCTGCGGTCTAGTAGTTTCACATCGTACAGCTCTTCCGCACGGCTCAGGGATCTGCCATTGTGTGAAGACAGGAGGAGGAATATCCTACCCCTGGGGGCCAGGTGTTCGCCGGCCTGCTCCAGGAATCGCAGAATCACCTCGTTGCCATCGGGCCCCCCACTCCATGCCGAGTCGACCCAGCCATCCGCCCCTACATCCGGCAGGTAGGGCGGGTTGAAGGCGATGACATCAAATTTCCCCGTCAGGGCCGCAAAGAGGTCCGTCCTCACGACCTTCACGGGGACCCCATTCAGGTCGGCATTCTCCCTGCACAGGTGGACTGCGAAGGGACTGATATCCGTAGCTAGCGTACCGGAGCGGAGGGCGGCATGAACGGCGATGAGGCCCGTCCCTGTCCCCATGTCTAGGAAGGTTGAGGCGCCTTCCACATCGATGGCCTTGAGGAGGAGATAGCTGTCTTCCGAGGGAGCGTAAACCTCATCCCTCTCCCTGATATCCAAAGAGGAGTCCGGATCCACCCTTGGGAAGGGGTGGCCAAGGTTCATAAGAATTCCCCCCTTATTCAGATTGGTGCTGTGGCTAACCATAACGATCTACGCCATAATCGCCCTCAGCATCCTCTATCCCTTGCTGAGGAAGAGCTATTTCGCCCCCTCCTTTGTCCTCGGTAACCTGGCTATCTTCATACTTCTTCTAGTACTCATCGTAATCCAGCCCAATGCAGGACGAATGGATGTCCTGGTGGATACCATTCTCCGGGACTTCGCCTTCAGGCCTGTGGACCTTCCGGCCCTGCGTCTTCAGACGATCCTATCATCTATGTTCCTCCACTTGAGCGTCATACACGTCATGGGAAACATCATATTCCTCTACCTCCTGGGCCTCCCCCTGGAAGAGAGGGTAGGGGGACCCGTTTTCGCCTCCATCTACCTCTCTACTGGAGTCTTCGCCACCCTTCTCTACTCCCTCGTCAGATGGGACAGCCAGGTGCCCGCCCTTGGAGCCTCCGGCGCCATCATGGGAATAGCGGGTGCATTCCTCGTGCTATACCCGAGGGACGAGATACCTATGTTCCTCGGTCCCATATTCCTCCCCAGGGTGCGTGTATCCCTGGCGGTGGGAGTCATCGCTCTCGGTCAGGTCATCCTGCTGGTCCTGGGTGTCCAGGACGGAGTCGCCTACGCAGCTCACCTCGGGGGCATCGTGGCCGGCATCTTCCTAGGCCCTCTCCTCCACAGGCCCATGGACTTCGCCAAGCCACTTCCGAAGATCGAGTTGGATGACCTGGCAACCACCGATGATCTGAAGGAAATCCTGGAGAGGGTCCACCAGGAGAGCGTGGCGGAGGTGCGAGAGGCCTGGGTTGACCACTTCCTTGGGAAGGCCCACTGTCCTCGCTGCCGGGGTCCGCTCAAGAAGGAGGGAAACGTCGTCCTGAGTGATTGCGGGTGGAGCCGACGACTCTAGCGCGTGGCAAGTTATTTCTCCGCCGCGTATGATAGCGTATGTGAATGGAGACTCCAAGCGGCCTGTACGTCGAGTGCCCGAACTGCGGTAGGGTTCCTCATAGGGTAATCCGGGGACGCATCTCTTCAGGTGAGGAGATCGTCTTGGATGGAGTCGTAAAGTGCTTGCGCTGCGGTTTCACGCGCCGGGAGACATACAGGGAAAGGGCACTTCGGACGGTCCCCCTCATCGTCAGCTACAAGGAATCCTCTGAGAGGACTAGCCTGGAGCTTTCGCCCAGCGAGGTAGTAAGGGTCCGAGACCGCTTCGACGTCGAGCAGGGGAAGGTGGAGGTCACATCCATAGAGGTGGAGGGCAGGAGGGTGGTTGAGGCCGTTGCTCAGGGGATAGATGCCGTGTGGAGTAAGCTCGTAGACCGTGTGGAGGTGAAGTTCTCCATCAATAAAGGCAGGAAGACCCTCTCCTACTCCCTGGAGGTTCCACCGGATGAGGAGTTCGAGGTGGGCGCCCTTGTTAAGTTTGGGAAGGAGAGGTGTGTCATCCACCGTCTGAAGACAACGAGGGGTCTCCTCAAGGAGGGCGGGGCCACCGCGAGTGAGATTCGGCGCGTATATTGCAGGGGCATCAGGTCCCGTCGGCCGAGTCGCGGATCTCGGAGGCCTAGGCGTTGAGGGATCCCTACTCTGGACGGAGAGAGGACATGGTGGATCGGTTGAAGGAGAGAGGCGTTTTGAGGACTCCCAAGGTGATCGAGGCCATGCAAAAGGTCCCAAGGCACCTCTTCGTCCCTAGGGGAATGAGAGAGAGTGCCTACTACGATACTCCTCTTGGGATAGGCTCGGGCCAGACCATATCCGCGCCCCACATGGTGGGGATGATGCTGGAGTACCTGGAGTTTCACGAAGGACAGAAGGTCCTGGAGGTAGGAGGTGGGTCTGGATACCACGCTGCCCTGGCGGGACATATTGTCGGACCCTCGGGTCACGTCTACTCTGTGGAGAGGATCCCTTCTCTTGCGAGGAGGGCTATCAGGAACCTGGAGGCCGGAGGCCTCTCCGATCGCGTGGATGTCCTTCTGGGCGATGGATCAGAGGGGGTTCCAGATCATGCTCCATACGACAGGATCTTCATAACCTGTGCAGCGCCGGAAATCCCCCCTCCGCTCATGGAGGAGCTCGATGATGGTGGAAAGCTGCTGATTCCCCTAGGATCTCGATACTATCAGGACCTCATCATGCTGGAGAAACAGGGAGATCAGATACGACGGAGGAGCCTGGGAGGCTGTGTCTTCGTACCCCTGATAGGCAAGTACGGATTTTCGTGAATCACCGCGACCCTCCAGATTCTGCCTCCGACTCTCGTTGACAGAAGATTCAAGGTCATGTTCTCGTTCCTTCACCTCGTGCGGGTGGCCGTCACAGGAGCAAACGGATTCATAGGCCGTAACCTGGTCAAAGCACTACTCGAGGAGGGTCATCGCGTCGTTTCGATTGTGAGAAGGGTAGAAAAAGCCCCAATGCTCCGGGCCCTGGGGAGTGAAGTAAGGGTACTGCAATTGAACCAGAGGGAGAGGTTGGCGACCTCCCTCAAGGACAATGACACTCTCTTCCACCTTGCCAACGTGATGGTCTTCGCCACCAGAAGAGAACAGCTTAGGGCCAACGTCCTCAACACGAGGCATGTGCTGCGGGCTGCCGTTACAGCCGGTGTCCATCGGCTAGTCTACACCAGTAGCGTGGCGGTCTACGGGCACACCAGGGGGGCCTGGGCTACGGAGGACAACCCACGGAATCCCATCACCCACTACGGAAGGACGAAGGTCCAGGTCGAGGATCTTATTGGGGAGAAGGCCAGAGATATGAATTGGCACATTCTTCGGCTGGGCGTTGTCTATGGACCAGGATCTCCTCTCCTATACCACACTGCCCGGCGAGGTCCCGTCCTCCTGAATGACGGCTCCAATTGGGTGCCTCTCGTCCACGTGAGAGACGTGGTAGCGGCACTGATGGAGACCGCTGAGAGAGACGGGTCGGGGTCGATTCTCAATGTGGTCGATGATCGGCCCCTACGGCTACATCACTTCCTCAGCATCATCGCGAGGGAGGCTGGCGTAGGCCTACGCCATGGCTCCTATGCTGCCGCCTTCCTGATGGCCCTTGCCGCCGAAGCCGCTGCTAACGTGAGAGGGAGAGCCCCCCGATTGACCAGGGACGTCCTGAGGCTCCTTCGAACTTCCATCAGGGTCTCAAACCGGCGGATCAAGGAAGACCTCGCCTTTCATCTTCGCCATCCGGACCCCGAGAGCAGCCTTCCTCAAGCGATGAGGAGGGTCTCCGAGACCTTCGCGCTGTGATGGGAGGCTTCCCGACAACCTTTAACTGCCCAGGAGGGGTATGAATGTCGGATGATCACCCTCCTAGGCGTCGGGCACGTATTTGACATCGGACCGCGCATCAGGGACGAGATCCTCACGAGGAAGCCTGCCTTGGTGTGTCTCGAGCTCGATGAGGGCCGTTTCAGGGCCCTTCAGAATCGTGAGCTTCGGAAGAGGGGTCTCACTCTTTACAACTTCGTATCTCTCTTTCAACAGAGGATAGCTCAGCGATACGGTGCCCATGTGGGCGAGGAGATGCTCGCCGCCTGGGAAGCGGCGAGCGAACTCGGAGTGCCCATCTCTCTCATAGACATCGACTCGATGATCACCTGGAGAAGGCTCAGGGCCTCCATGACGCCCTTCGAGGCGTTGAAACTCCTGGTCTCTACCCTCGGCGCTGTCTTCATAAGAAAGGAGAGGATTGAGAGAGAACTGGACAGGTATCAGGCGGACTCCACGGGATTCATGCGCGCCTTTGGAAAGAGCTACCCCTCGATAAAGCGGGTTCTTGTTGATGAGAGGAACGAGCATATGGCCTCTCGCCTTAGGGAGCTGCACCGGAGATATGGCGATGTGATCGCCCTTGTGGGCGACGGTCATGTGGAAGGCTTGAGGACCCTCTTGAGCGACGAGCCAGTGGAGGTTGTCCGGCTGTGGGATCTTAGGGGTGTGGAGTCTCAATCGGAGGCTTTCACCACTATGGCGCCGTGAGGGAGGATTCAGTAGGGGGGAAAATTTGGGTGTGAGAATCCGAATTTTCTGCAGAGAAAGGGGCTCCCTTCCACACTCCTTGCAGGGCTACTGATCGGGTCGACTCATCACTTTCGCCCACCCCCATTCTCAATCCTTAATAGCTCCTCGGGGCATGTTGGGGTGTGGAAGCGGAAGAAAGGGTACGGACCACCCTCAAGTATCTCAAGGCAAAGTTCAAGCAATACTACGAGACAACACCTCTCCACCTTCCCCCAAGGTTCGGCAGGCGGGAATATGGATTCATCTTCTTCGACGGTGGCTATATTCAGAGACACCTCGCTTTCTCCTCAGAGGCCGACCTGTACAGCTTCCTCCGCTCCAGGCTGCCCTCCCACATCTACCACTCCGCCGCATATTACGAGAACCCAGGGGCTCCCACAATGGGAGAGAAAGGGTGGATGGGCGCCGACCTCATCTTCGACCTCGACGCAGACCACATCCCCGGTTCGATCGGGATGGGTTACAAAGGGATGCTCGAGGCCGTCAAGGATCAGGTCATCCGCCTCATAGATGAGTTCCTGGAACAGGATATGGGATTCAAGAGTAGCGAGATGACCATATCCTTCTCAGGAGCACGCGGATACCATGTCCACGTCAGACATCAGAAGATCCTGATTCTCAAGAGCCACGAGAGGCGCGAAATCGTAGACTACATCACCGGGACGGGCCTGGACATAGACTTCATTGCAAGGTCGGAGCCCTTCGAGCTGAAGACCTACAAGGAGAGATCCAGGACCCTGAAGCGCTTGAGAATTCCCACGCCGTCAGAGCCAGGATGGAGGGGGAGGGCGTCGAGAGGCATACTTCGCTGGGTGGACCAGATGTCTGGGCTGCCGGAGGAGGAGGCCTTGGTGGAGATACGGAAGCTCGAAGGCGTAGGCCAGGCTAGATCTGCCAAGATATACGACACCCTCTTCAAGCGTCTCGGCAGGGAGCAGGCATTGGAGAGGGTGAGAAGCGGCGTACTCGACTTCCTCCCCAGGGCAGGGGGCCTGTCCATCGCCGCTCAAGGTGTGAACCTGATGAAGGGCGTAACCGATGAGCCTGTGACCTCCGACATCAAGCGACTCATCAGGGTCATCGGCAGCCTGCACGGAAAGACTGGTCTGATGGTCGTGCCCCTGACGAGGGATCAGCTAGAGGACTTCGATCCCTTGACGGATGCCATACCGCCCATATATTCCCACGAGACGATTCGAGTCCACATCCAAAAAGGTATTGAAACTGATATGATGGGCGAAACATTTAACCTGAAACGCGGAAAGAATAGGGTTCCTGAGTATCTGGCCATCTTCCTAATGTGCCGAGGGATGGCCACTCTCGTCTCGGGGACCCATGATGAAGAGTCGGAAGAGACGGTTTGACAGTGGTCCTTTCAGCCGCGTCAGGACCGCAAGAAGTATCATCATAGGGATTCAAATTGCGGTAGTCTTGATGATTTCAGGCTACCTCATCTACAGGGGGGGTTACAGCCTAACACCCATGTACATGCCCTTAGACGGGGTCCTCAAGCTCCTGATGATCATGACGGTCGTGGTTTCCATCGAGATGATGGTTTTCAGGACCCTCGAAATCAGATACGCGCCCAAGGATGGTCAGAAATTCATCCTGACCAACTCCGGCTGGAATGGAGCCAAGAGAGCGCTCGTTGTCGGCCTCCTTCTCGCCCTCTTCTTCGCCGCTCCACCTGCCCAGAACCTCCTCCTTAACATCATGTCCCCCTCCGAAAGTCGAAACTTGGCACCAGGGGGATCGTACCCCATCGACTTCTCCAGTCAGGACCCCGTGGGCATTACAAGGGCTACGGAGCTGCGTGTAGCCGTCCAAAGCGGGCTCCTCAGGGTTCGGGTCGTCGACAGAGATGGGATGCTCAATCCAGGAGGAATAGTCCTCAGAGCTGGGGAGCAGCACTCCTTCGCTCTCTCCACCTCTTCGTATGTCTCTTACAGAGTCACGTTCGAGAACCTGGCAGATGCCAGCACCAGCTTTGCTTATCGAGTCGATGTTGGCTTCCCGCCTGGGTTCAGTTCCTTCGTGGCTATTCTGGCCCTCGTCGTGGCCGGGGCGAATCTGGCATGGATTTTCTACCTGGGGCGAGTCAAAAAGGGGATCCCCCAGAAACCCTCCCCTCGAGGGCGTAAACAGCCCTCCCCTTGAAGGTCCTCTCCGTCGCCGCACAGGATGCCTAGGAGGCCTGTGGTGAAGCCGCGGTATGGCTCGGGAATATTCCGGCGGCCGGTGTATCCGCCGTGGGGATCAGCACCTATCAAGCCGCCTGTTCGTGACTCCAAGGCCACCACGGCAACCACACAGGAGCTGCCGCCTCCCCCTCCGCAGGTGGACCCCTACGGCATCGATACTCCGCCCCCTCCTCTGGAGAAGCCACAAGAGGATGCCAAAAGAGCCTTCATCGAGGAGATTAGCCTGGACATCCCCGCCCTCATGGATACGGCAGAGAAGAGGGTATCCACCGGCGAGTATCAGGAGGCCCTAGAGGATTTTGAGACAATCCTGCACATTGACAAGAGGAATCAGGGAGCCCTCATCGGGAAGGCAGGACTTCTCCAACGCCTACAGAGGCATGATGAGTCCCTCGACCTCCTGGATCGAGTCCTTCAGTTGGATCCCTGGCACTATGGGGCGCTCCTGGCGAAGGGTCGACTATTGGAGGATCGGGGTAGCTACGACGATGCGATGCAGTGTTACGAGGCCGTTCTTCAAGGTGGGCCCAATTACCTGGAGGCCCTCGTCCGGAAGGGGGATCTGTTGATGAGAAGACAGGAACACGAGCTCGCCAGGGATGCCTACCAAGGGGCGCTCCGTCTGAAGCCGGGGGACCCGGAACTCGAGGCGAAGATGCGCTCCCTCGAGGAGCTCCTGGAAGACAGTCTGGACATAGCGCGAAGGGAGGCCGAAGCCGGCAACCTCGGGAGAGCTGAGGAGTTCTACCGAAGGGCGTTGAAGGGGGATCGAGCGGAGGAAGCCAGGAAGGAGCTCATCGACCACTACTTCCTGACTGAAAGGGAGGAGGAGAGTGTGCCACTGCTAGATCATTCCATTGAAGAGAACTCAGACGACTTCCAGCTGGTTCTGAAGAGGGCTCAAGCCCTCTCGAAGAGCGGTAAGCTCGCCGAGGCCCTCGAGGACTGCAAGAGAGTATGCGAGATGGCGCCAGAGCTAACGTCAGTGTGGGCCATCAGGGGAGCCTTGGAGGTGGACCTGGGGCTCGAGAGCAGGGCCGTGGAGAGTCTGGAGAGGTCCTGCTCGATGAATCCTGACGACGCTGAGTCCGCTATGAGACTGAAGGAGCTTCGTCAACGGGAGAGGAATAGGGCCGAGCTTGAACAGGTGCTGGAATCCATTGACGGCGTACACGAAGTCGCCGTAAAGTCGATCCTTGGCACCTTCGGCGGTATAGAAGAGATGAAAAGGACGAAGGTGAAGGCCTTGGCCTCCCTCGAAGGCGTCTCAGAGGATATGGCAAAGGCGATCCTCAAGAGGGTCAGAAAGGGAAGATAGATTTTTAGGACAGGGGCCGCTTGTCCAAGAGATGAAGGCCTTCAGGGTCACTGGAGAGTTCCTCATGGCGCAGAGGCGACAGAAATTCACGAAAGAGGTCGCGGCAAAGGACGAGGGGGAAGCGGTTGAGCGGGTTCTGTCCCTTCTCGGGAGTAAGCATCGGGTCAAGAGGAGGAAGATTAGGATTCACAATGTGTCAGAGGTAGCCCCAGAGGAGATCATCGATCCAGTGGTGAGTTACATGCTGAAGGTGGGTTGAAGATGGAGGAGTCGGATCTTCAGCAGACGATAGCGGCCCTTGAAACGTCGCGGGCTCAGCTGACTGCCCTGGCAAGACAGGAGGAGATGCTCCGCGTCTCCTTGGAGGAGTACGCGAGGGCCCGGGAGACCATGGTCCGATACGCGGAGACACCCATAGGAACCGAGATCCTGGTCCCCATAGGTGCCAACTCCTTTCTCTTCGCCAATGTGGCCGACGCGGAGAAGTGTATCGTGGGCATCGGCTCCGAAGTAGCCCTTGAGGACACCCTCGAAAGAGCCACGGACAGACTGGACCACCGCATCAAGCAGCTGCAGGAAGTGGAGGAGGAGCTGATCAAGAGGATCAGTGAGCTGGAGGACAGGGTGAATAGCTACACTGTAGCCGTCCAGAGGGGGTACGACAGGCTGCAGGCGCAGAGGGGAGAGGAAGCCGGTGTTTGAAAGCCTCAGAGCCAAGCTCTTGGGGTGGAGGGAGAAGGCGCCGGAGGAGCTGGAGGAAGTCGTCTCCGGGGAGTCGGGCCGACGAATCAAAGGGAAGGTGCTCGACCGCTACCTCTACGACCTGGAGATTGCGCTCCTAGAGGCGGATGTCGCCCTACCAGTGGTCTCCGAGATCATGAAGACCATGGAGGAGGATCTCCTTGGGAAGAGGATAACGAGAGAGGTGAACTTCAGAGCTGGGATGTGGTACGCCCTCAATCGGTCCCTGGAGAGGGTCCTCGCCGTCCCCCCCATAGACCTCCTAGACTTCGTGGAAAAGAGGGAGAGACCAGTGGTCCTCATGTTCGTAGGTGTCAACGGGACGGGCAAGACTACAGTAATCGCAAAGTTGGTGCACCTCTTCCAGTCCAGGGGGCTGACGTGCGTCATGGCGGCGTCGGACACCTTCAGGGCTGGAGCTATCGAGCAGCTAGAGGAGCACGCTAGGCGTCTAGGATGTAAGGTGATCAGACACCAGGCGGGCAGCGACCCCGCAGCTGTGGCCTATGACGCTATTCAGCACGCCCGGGCCCGCTCACGGGACATAGTCCTGGTCGATACAGCGGGCAGGATGCAGACCAAGACCAACCTCATGGAACAGATGAAGAAGATAAAGAGGGTCTCGAAGCCCGATCTCGTGATATTCGTTGGCGATGCCCTGACGGGGAATGACGCTGTGGAACAGGCGAAGGGGTTCGACGAAGCGGTGGGCATCGACGGGGTCATCCTCACCAAGATCGATGCTGATGCGAAGGGTGGAGCTGCCATGAGCATAGCCCACGCTGTGAGTAGGCCTATCCTATTTCTGGGCACGGGACAGGGCTACGAAGACCTGATAGCGTTCAGAGCCTCATGGATGGTGAAGAGGCTATTGGGTTCTATGCCGTCCTGAGACGCCTGTCCAAGAGGTATCTGAGGTTCGTCCATCCATCGGCCCATGACCTGAGCTTGGGTTCCCCCGTCCGCGGCCGGTACTCGATGGGAACCTCCGTGAATCTGAGGCCAGCGTCCATCGCCTCCAGCTTTATCTCCTCAGAGAAGGACATCCCCTCACTGGTCAGTCTAAGGTTGCTCAGAATCCTCCGTCTGAAGATCCACATCCCGGACTGGCTGTCCTGGAGAGATCTACCATGGAGAAGTCTAACGGCCATGTTGAGCATGAAGTTTCCCAGTCTGTGGGGTAGCTCCATGGCGTCCCGCGTGAGACCAGCCATCCTGTTGCACGAGATGAAATCCAGCCCCTCAGACTCCAAGCGGGATACCAGCATCGTAACATCCTTGGCAGGGTAGGTGCAATCGGCATCCAGTGTGGCTATGTAGTCCCCTCGGGTTGAGGCGAAGCCGGTCATATAGGCCCTCCCGTATCCCCTCCTCCCCTCATGGAGAACGCGGGCCCCCATCTCCTCGGCTATGGCCACTGTCCCGTCCTTGGAGAGGGTGTCCACCACCAGAACCTCGTAGGAGTAGGGGGATGTGGAGAATGCCTCCTTTAGATCCTCCAGCACCCGACCTATGGACCTCACCTCGTTCATAGTAGGGATGATTACGGAGACCAGCACGGGTTGCACATGCACGTACAGAAACTGACCCCGATATAGAACTTGCCTTGGGTCTACTCACTCTGCGACCTACCCTCCCCGAAGAACCTGTAGGCGACGTATCCAAGCATCGCCATGGAGATACGGGAGAGGGACCAGGCATTCAGCCTACGATGGACCATTTCCAACGGCTTATACTGGCGCCAGAGGAGTCTGTGCCTGAGAGTGAGCTGCTTCCTTCCCGCACCGTTCCAGAAGGCCTGTCTAAAGAAGTCGTAAACCGAAGAGCGTGTGCGGTGGTAGACGATGGCTCCGGGCTCATATTGGATAGAGTGACCAGCCTTCACGGCTCGTAGGTTGAGATCGATATCCTCGGCGGTGATGAACCACTCGTCGAAACCCCCCAGCTCCTCAAGAACATCCTTGTGATAGGCGAGATTGGCGCTCGGATGGGTTATGTCAAAGCCTTCGTAGATGAGTTCCACTCGCTCCAGCTCCTCGAAGGGCTTGTACCCGATCTGGATGGTCCTGCCCGCCACGACCTCTGAGCCTTGAATGGCCTCTCGAAGGAACTTCAGCCAGAAGGGATTCGCGATACAGTCGGCGTCAATAAAGGCCACCGCAGTCCCGCCGCATAGACCAATCCCGTGGTTACGACTGACGCCTCGCGTCCCGCCCCTCGTTGCGAGCTTGATGAAACCATAGCGGGCTGCGTACTCCGCAACGAGCTCCCTCGTCCCGTCCTCACTATTAGCATCGACAACCACGATCTCCAAGGGCGGTTCCTGGGTTACGAGGCTGTCCAGGAGATCGGCGATGTTCCTCTCCTCATTCCTGGTGGTGACAACTACGCTTATGAGCACTGCGGGCGGGTAGTATGCGGCCTCATAAGCCTTTATCCCTCGTTCATGCCTGGGAACAGCTGACGAAGCGTTCGAGTTGCTGATGTATTCTGCGGCTTTGGGGAAGAGTAGAGGTGAGGACGCCGTCTCCGCTGGTGGCGCGGTGGTGCGGAACCAATCCCAACGCGTTTCCTCGAAGCTCCCGGAAAGTATTTTTATGGGTGCCTGCAATACACGGCCCGCTCCGTAAGGGGCCCTCGTCAGAAGGGAAGGATGGGATGAAGTCCGGCCAATTCATCAGCTCTGTCTATCTTGGGGTAACCTGATGTTCCTAAAGGAGATAGAGTTGGAGAACTTCAAATCCTTCGGGAGACGCCTTCGCCTCCCCCTCCTCCAGGGTTATACGGCCGTGACGGGACCCAACGGAACCGGCAAGAGCAACCTTAGCGACGCCGTACTCTTCGTCCTCGGGCCGAAAAGCTCCCGGGTAATAAGGGCGGGAAGGCTGACGGATCTCGTCTACAACGGTGGGAGGAAGGGGAAGCCCGCCAAATACTGCCGCGTCTCCCTGGTCTTCGACAATAGTGACAGGATCATCCCCCTCGACAATGACGATGTGAAGCTAACCCGCTACGTGGGTCTTTCGACCAGTGTGGAGGGGGGCTACAACTCCTACTTCTACATCAACGGTAGGAAGGCCACCCTTGCGGCCTTCGACACATTACTTGCCCACGCAAAGATATCGGCCGAGGGATACAACATCGTGCAGCAGGGCGATGTCGGCAGGATAGTGGAAATGAGCCCTGTGGAACGTAGAGGGGTTCTGGAGGAGATAGCTGGCATCTCCAAGTTTGACCAGGATATCAGGAGAGCTGAGGAGCAGAAGCGCGCTGTGGAGGAGAACCTGGGGAGGATAGAGATCATACTGGAGGAGATCGGAAGGCAGTTGCGACAGCTGGAGAGGGATCGACAGGCAGCCCTACGCTACAGAGAGCTGAAGGAGGAGCTGGAGAGGGCTCGGTCCCAGCAGGCTCGGAAGGAAGTGCATGTCCTGCAGCAGCAGTTGACCTCCACACAGAGACAGGTGGGAAAGTACCAGGCGGAGAGAGTGAAGCTTCGGGAAGAGCGCGCCAGATTAAAGCACGCCCTAGGGGAGGCTGAGGAGGGGCTGCAACAGCTGGAAGACGAAGTCGTTCAGATAGGTGGGGAGGAGTTCAAAGAACTCAAGGAGAAGTTGGACGCTCTTCGAATAGAGAGGGCGAGGGCTCAGGACGGCATCGAGAGGGAGGGAGACGAGGCGAAGGAGCTTCGGGTCGAGGCCCTGACCGTCAAGAAGGAGCTGAAGAGGATCTCCAATCAGAAGAGGGATCTCAAGGCCGCGCAGCGGGAGGCTCGAAAGACTGCTGAAGAGCTGGAGGCGTCAATGAGATCCAAAGATGATGAGATCGCGGACCTTGAGAAGAGAGCGTCTCAATCCGATACGAGGATTCTCGAGCTTCAGAAGGCCCTTGTATCCCTGGATAGGGAGGTAGAGGCGTCGGAGGAGAAGCAGAAGACCCTCATCTTAGAGCGAGAGAAGCTGAGTCATAGACTAGAGAGTCTGAACGAACAGATCGACCAGATAGATGAGGACAGGAAGGGCAGGGAGTTCGAGGTTCAGGACGCTGACTGGCAACTGAAGGATGCCATGTCCAAGTCCAAGACCGCCTCGAAGGAGTTGAGACGGTTGAGAAAGAGGTATGCTGAACTGGAGATCGAAGAGAGGGAACTCACGAAGCAATCCTCGGAATTGGATAGCGCCATCAGGAACCTCTCCAGAGACTACAGCCAACTGAAAGCCGAGGCCGAGGCCGCGGACAGGGTGATGAGGGGTTACAACAGGGCGGTGGGAGCGATCCTAGAGGCTAGAGATACAGGAGTGCTGGAGGGGATACGCGGAACTGTAGCAGAACTGGCTCGCGTTGAGCCGGAGCACGAGGTGGCTCTGAATGTGGCCGCGGGAGCCAGGATGCAGGCAATTGTGGTCGATGATGACGCCGTCGCCTCCTCTGCCATAGAACACCTTAAGTCCAAGAAGCTGGGCAGGGCCATTTTCTTGCCGCTGAACAAGATGCTCCCAGGGCGGCCCAGGGGCAGAGCTCTTCTTGCGGTGAAAGAGGCAATAGGCTTTGCAATCGATCTGGTCTCCTTCGGGGACGAGTACAGAAACGCGTTCTGGTACGTGTTCGGCGCCACCGTTGTGGTGAAAAATCTAGCCCATGCGAGGCGGCTCATGGGAGGAGTCAGGCTCGTAACTCTGGACGGCCAGCTAGTAGAGGCGAGCGGTGCAATGGTCGGGGGGCAGGTCAGCGAGACGTTGCTGCGATTTGGCCAAGTAGCAGAGGGGAGGCTCGTGGATGTGGGGAAGAAACTCAAGAAGGCGTCTGAGGAGCTCAAGAAGGTCAACGACCGCCTCCGAGGCCTTCGAGACGAGATTGGACAGTTGGAAAGGGAAATAAGGGAGCATCAAGCAGAGGAGGACAGGAGGCAATCCAAGGGGGAGGCCCTCCGTGGAAGGTTGAAGGAGTTGAAGGAGCGGTTGAGCGGCGCCGTCGATGCACTGCAACAGCTGGAGGAGAGGAAGGAGGAGGCTCTGAGGGAGCTAGAATCGCTTGAGCCCAGGCTGAAGGAAGTTGAGGGGGGCCTGGAACGGCTGAGACAGAGAAGAGAGGCGAAGAGAGCGGAAGTGGCCGAGACTACGCCCCAAGGCATTGCTCGGAAGCTGAGGGAGCATCAGTCTGAGAAGCTATCCATGTCGGAGAGTATCAATGATGTGAGGGCTAGGAGAGAGACCCTGGAGAGCCAGATTGCCCTTCAACGGGAGAGGAGCGGGGAATTGACTGAGAGGTTGGCGCATATCGAGAAGAGGACCTCTCGCGGGGAGAAGATGAAGAGAGACCTGGCGGAGAGGCTGTCCGAAGTAGAGGAGGAGCTCTTGGGAATGCAGAAGATGGAGGACAGGCTTCTCGCGGAGATGAAGGGTGTCAGGGAGCGCAGGGACAGGTCCTTCAAAGGCAAGACGAGAATCGAGGCGGGGCTGGAGAAGGTTGGAAGCAAGTTGGATACCACTGAGGACTTTCTCATTAGCTTGGAATCCCAAATGGCTTCGCTTAGGGAGAAGCTGACGGAGGCGGAATCCCATGTGCGTGACGCTGATGTGGAAGAAGAACTGCCCTCCCTGGAGGATATCAGGGCTGCCATCTCCCGCTGTGAGAAGGGGCTCGACTCCATCGGAGCCGTGAACCTACGAGCGCTGGAGGACTACGAGTCTCAGCAGGCTAGGCGTGACCAACTTGGGGGGGAGCTCTCACGCCTTAGGAAGGAGAGGAAGAACCTCTTGCGGTTGGTGGGGGAGCTGGAAACTAGGAAGGAGGAGGGGCTCTTGAGGGTTTTCAGAGCCGTCAGAGATAACTTCACGGAAATCTTCCCTCGGCTGACCGAAGGGGGAGAGGCAATGCTCCTCTTGGAGGATGAGGAGAATCCTTTTGAAGGAGGTCTGATCATAAAGGCCCGTCCACCGAACAAGCGGTTCTTGCGCCTCGAGGCCCTCTCGGGAGGCGAGAAGAGCCTGGTCTCAATGGCCTTCATCTTCGCCATTCAGGAATTTGACCCTTCCCCCTTTTACCTTCTCGATGAGGTGGATCAGAACCTGGATGCTGTCAACGCCGAGAGGATGGCGAGAATGATCCGAACCAACTCCGCTAGTGCCCAGTTCGTACAAATTTCCCTCAGAAAGGTGAGCCTCAAGGAGGCGGACCACATCATTGGCATCACCATGGGCAAGAGGGGGATCTCAGAGGTCGTGATGAAGGTCAATTTGGATGACGTTGTGGAAGAGGTTCCAAGAGCGGAGGCGATGACTTGAAATCGGGATACGAGAAAGTGCTCAACCATCTCCTCTTTCACAAGGCCTTGGAGGAGGACCGTCCGGAGAAGATCAACCGGTACCTTGCCTTGCTGGAGAGAGTCCAGGAGGGCTTCGACTACTCCGGAGGGGACCGCTACGAGAGAGGGGTGGCCGCGGCCTTCCAGCTGGTGGTAGAGCAGTCCTTCGACCCCTGGGATATCGACTTGGCTCGTTTCTCTCAGGTCTACCTGAAGCGACTAAAACATCTGGGAACGGTAAACTTCACTACTGCCGGGCGACTGATTCTCCTCGCCTGGTCAGTCCTGAACCTCCAAACCCAGAGCGTCCTATTCTCGGCAGAGCCTGTAAATCCGCCCGCAGAAGAGTCGTACGATTCCTGGGACATTACCCCGGGGCTCTACAAGGACCCAGAGGATGTGGAGTTCACTCACCAGCTGCTGGTAGAAGAGGAGACGCCCCTGCATGAGGCCTTCCTGAGGGATGTCAGGAGACCTGTGACCCTCCTTGACTTCCTTGACGCCTTCTCCCAGGCCTTCGAGGAGGCTGCCGTTGCCGCGAAGATGCCTAGCCCACGCAAAAAGCCCAGGAGTGACGCCATCCGAGGAAAGGTCCACGGGGAGGACCTAGAGGAGGATATTCAGCATTCCTGGAGCCTGATACTGGCACTGGGAAAGGAGGTGGTAGGACTGAGCGAACTGTGCAACGGGAACAGGTGGGACAGGGCTACCCTCTTCCTCTCAATCCTCTTCCTCTCCGATATGGGCTGGCTGGAGATATGGCAGGATGACTTCCCCATGGGGGAAGTGTATCTCCGTCCCCTGAGGGAATCCCAAATCGTGGAGGTTTTGACGCAGCCACGGGAAGCTCAGGTGGCGTAGGTGGGCAAGAAGTCGCTCCTGGAGGCGGTTCTCTTCCTGTCCGGGAAGGCAATGACGGAGAGGCAGCTGTCTGAGGCTACAGGCATAAGCACGACTGGGATCAAAAGACTCCTCACGATTCTCAACGGAGAGTACGAAGAGAGAGGCAGTGCGTTGAGGGTCGCTCGGAGAGGTAGACGATGGGTGATGCAGGTGAGGGAGGAGTATATGGAGAAAGCTGCCCACATGGCTCCCACTACGCTGCCACCAGCTGTCCTGAAGAGTGCAAGTCTGATTGCCTACTATCAGCCAGTCAAGCAGAGCCATCTAGTGCGCATTCTCGGGACCAAAGCCTACGACCACATCAGGAGACTTCGAGAGGGGGGTTTGATCGCCGCCAGGCCCTCCGGACGCACGCTCCTCCTTTCCACAACCTCCAAGTTCCTCGAATTCTTCGGGCTTGAAGCGCGGAGTCGCGAAGACCTGAGAAGGCTGATGGCAGAGCGCATCGGAGCCAGGGGTGAGGGTGACTCGACCTCCTCTGGTTGATAATCTCGAGATAACGTATTTATAGCCTCCGTATCCACTGAAAAGAGGCCAGAGGCCTTCGGTCAGAGGACTGGAAAAGAGTCGCTGGGGGAGCCGACACCGTGAGCGGCTATCTTAGGCACATAGAGTTATCTAGACAGCTAGAGGAGAGAGCCAAAGAGGCCTCTCGGACCAGACAGCTTTCTGAGGAGAGGTTGGAGGAGCTAACAGCGCTCTTCAAGACTGCCAAGAGATCCGACTGCAAGCTGGGGGAGGCTGAGGATCTCCTTGCCCAGGCCAATAGCGCCCTAGCTGCCAAGGACTACAGGCTCGCCCTGGAGAAGACCAAGGATGGGGAGGATAAGGTCAAGGCTGCCTTTCTCCAGAGAGTCCAATCCATCCTAGGCTCGGCCGAGCCAATGCTAGACCTCTTGAGACGAACTGGCGAAGACGTTTCCGAGTACGAGGTCCTCATCGGCACCGCCAAGGAGGCGCTTGACAAGGGGAACTTCGAGGAAGCTGTGGAAACCGCTAAGAGGGGATGGACGAAGGGAGAGAAGACGCTCCACAAGTACCTTTCCAAGTCCTTTTCATCAGCCCAGGCCTTCATCCTGGCCGCCAAGGCCATGGACAAGGATACCGCCATCGCCGAGGACCTTCTCTCGAAGGCAAGAGCGGCCTTGGAGGCGAGCGACTACCAGGACGCCCTCTCCCAAACAGAGGAGGCCTTGGACCTCCTGGGTAGGGAGCTCGACTTTGAGCTGGTGGAGGAGAGAAAAGCTCTCGACAAGCTCATGGAGACGGGGAAGGCCTTGGAAGCGGATCTCTCCAAGGCGAAGAGCTATCTTGCCAAGTTTGATGGACAGCTTGAGAATTCTAACTACGAGAAGGCGTTCAACTTCCTCAAACAGGCGAAGATCGAGGCAGAGAGGCAGCTCAAGAAGACCATTGAGGCAGGAGGGGTTAGCCTTGAGGCTCCCATTGACGAGGCAAGGAAACTTGGCGCAGATACATCGACTGCTGAGGGACTATCCGAGGAGGTCAGGAGGGCGGCTGATGAGGGCGACTACGGCATCGCCTCTCGGCTGATTGAGAAAGGGCTCCAGGAGTTGGAAAACGCCAAGTTTCAGAGGGTCCTTCAGACCATTTCCCTCTCCAGACCGAAGTTCCTTCAGGCCCGGAAGATAGGAGCTGAAGCGAAGAGCGCGATTGACATATTTAACAAGGCAAGGCAGGCTCTCCAAGAGGGTGATTTCAAGGACGCCCTCTACTCTGCGGAGAAAGGGAACGAGGTACTTGATCAGCTAATTCAGGAGTTTGAATCCCATCGGAAGAAGATGAAAACCCTGGCCGAGGAGGTCAGGTTCTTCTCTGAGGGAGGACTCAAGCTGTCTGAGGTCGAAGGTCTCCTACGAACTGCGGAGGAGGAGCTGTCCCAGGGTAACCTAGGGTCATTGTCCTCCTTGATACAGAGAATCGAGAAGGACCTGAAGGGTGCCAGGTCTGAGAGAGGAGGAGAGCTGCTGAAGGAGTCCCAGTTCCTGCTCACCTTTGCGGAGAAGGCAGGACTCAACGTCGCAGCCGAGCGCGGGAGCCAAGGCGAGCTTTCCCAGGCCCTTAAGGCTGGAGAAGCAGGCGAGGCCCTACAGGGTTCAATGAGCCTCAAGACCGGTCTAGAAGAGAGGATATCCTCGCATCTTCGAGCCAGAATCGACGAAATCCAGAAAGTACTTCCTGGGGAAGACATGGGGGAGGTCCACGAAGTTATCCTGAAGGCTACGACCGCCCTGGACGTCAAGGACTTTGAGACGTCGCTCAGGATGCTGGAGGAGGTCGATGTCAAGGCTGAGAATATCGCCAGAGAGCGATCTTCCACCATCCTGGAAGCCCTTCGGGCGGCCCAGGAGCTGTCGACCGACCACGGCCTGGAGACATATGGCCTTAGGGAAGCCCATCTGGCCGCGAAAAGGGCCTTCGACGATGGCAATTTCCAGGACGTAT
>JAJISG010000089.1 GCA_022848835.1 Thermoplasmatota archaeon
GAGCGAGATCCTTCCCGTTGCCCTCTACGCCCCATTCTCCTTAGTGGAATTCAGGTTATGGTAGGGCCTCAATCGCCTCCCTCGTGAATCTGCATCAGGCCCAGTCACTTCCACTTCGACACCTTTTCACCCCTATGAGAGGAACCCAGGTGATGCAATTACCCAAAGCGATATCTGCTGGTTCACGCCGATGGCAGCAGGTTATCACAACTAGCAGTCCTGACCAAAACTTTATCAGGACTTAGGCTTTGGAATCAAATCCCATGGCCAATGAAGAGATACTGGCCTTTCTCTTTGCGGGAATGCTCATTGCTGGTACCCTCATTATCCTTCTGTCACCTATCATCTTTAGACTCACTAAGGATGCGACTCCCTGGAAGCTATACGGCCTCCTTGCCCTGATTCTTGGCATCATGGGTCTTTCCCTCTACGTCGTGTATCTAGCACTGTCTGAACCCCTCTTCTTCCTCCCGTTTGTAGCTCTTGTGGTGGGCCTGAGGGTAGCCTCACCCATATTCCTCTTCCGCTCCCTGGGGGACAGGTTCGAGACTAAGCGTTTCTGGGTCGTCCTGAGAATCATCCTGGCCATAGGCTACGTCGGGTTCGCAGGTTACCTTGTCTATGCCATATTATCGGAACTCTTTGCGGGTGTTTTTGGCCAGGCCCAATCCACGGCAACGATACTGAGTGAGCAGCTGCTGATGGCTGCAGGAGGTGCCTTCATCATGATTCGGGTCTTCACCAAAATTCTCCCCGAAGCTCTGAGGGAGAAACCCACGACCTGGGTTTCCGCCATCCTCCTCTCCCTCGCATTTGCAGTTATGGCGCCATATGCCTTTCCCAACTACGATATCGCCTACAGGCTCGCAGGCCTAGCCGGATGGGTCATGGGCTTCGTAGTCATCTGGCGCTCCGCCTGAAGCATCTGATTACCTCCCCTGATTTTCACAAGGAATACTGGGAGACAAACGCTTTTCAAACCTCTACCGCCTCGAAAGTCCTAGGACAGAGGACTGGAGATGGCGGAGCGAGAGCTAGTCTCCATATTCGCAATACTCTTAGTGGTAGGCTCAGTCCTCCTCCTGTTCAGCCCAATATTCTATCGCCTTATGAGAACTGGTTTATGGACTCTGACCTTCGTGATGGCAGCCCCTGTCCTACTTCTCGCGGCCCTCGGTCTCTCCTTCGTGGAGTACAGCCTCACAGATCCTATCTATCTGGCGCCTGTTGTGGCCGTAGTCTTTGGCGCGCGGGTCGTATCACCAACCCTAGCATTTCTCAAGATCCGAGAGAGGACGGTGGCCACCAATGGAAGGGCTCTCACGAGACTACTGCTGTTCATCGCCTTTCTGGTCTTCGGGCTGTACGTTGGCTACAAGACTTTCGTCGATCCATCGGGGGCCAGTATCGATCCCATCCTCATCAGCGAAAAGCTGATAATGACCCTGGGCACCGCTCTCGTCTTCCTCCGCCTCCACCTGATGATCATGCCCAAGGGCTCCTACAGCATGAAGGTGGTATGGGTCGCTGCCTTCCTCTTCTCCCTCGCCTTCGCAGTGGTCGCCCCTTACGCCTTTCCTGCCTACGGGGTCCTCTACGGCTTCTCAGGAGTCATGGGGTGGTTGATAGGAGGCGCGGTCATCCTGAAATCAAAGTAGAACCCCGGTGCATATTTATTGTTCGCAGGCCTTGGACATCCAACGAGGTGACCCCTTGGACAGGAATGAGCTCTTGGAGGAACTCGTCGGTATCCTAGGAGCCGAAAAGGTCATCTCGGAATATGAGGAGCTCCTAGTCTACGATTGCGATGCTCTCACGATCAATAAAGCGCTTCCTGACGTGGTCGTCCTTCCGGAGTCGACGAAGGATGTGCAGGCGGTTGTTAGGATAGCTAGCCGTTTCAAGCTCCCCTTCGTGGCCCGGGGCGCGGGCACCGGTCTTAGCGGCGGGGCGCTGCCGGTACAAGGAGGCATACTCATCTCCCTGGTAAGGATGAATAGGATCTTGGAGGTGGATGCGGCCAACAGGAGAGCCGTCGTCCAGCCAGGAGTTATAAACCAGCAGCTGAACGACGCCCTCCGTCCCCTCGGATTTCACTTCGCTCCCGACCCATCTAGCCAGCAGTCCTGTACCATCGGTGGCAACGTGGCAGAGAACGCGGGAGGCCCCCACACACTCAAGTATGGTGTTACGACGAACCATGTCCTAGGTCTCGAGGTCGTCCTTCCCGATGGTCAGGTGACCTTCCTCGGTGGAAGAGTCGAGGAGATGCCTGGATACGACCTTGTTGGCCTGATGGTGGGCTCTGAGGGGACCCTGGGAATCGTTACCCAGGTGGTTGTCAGGCTCACGAGGCTACCGGAGGCCGTCCGGACCATGCTGGCGGTTTACGATAGCGTAGGGGCGGCAACGCAGACAGTCTCCGACATCATTGCGAAGGGAATCATCCCCGCTGCCGTGGAGATGATGGACCGCATCACGCTCGGAGCTGTGGAGGACTACATACACGCGGGCTATCCGAAGGACGCAGAGGCGGTGCTGCTCATAGAGCTGGATGGACCAGAGGAGGAGGTGGAGAGGAGGGGGGCGACGGTTATCGATATCTGTAGGCAGGGCGGAGCTCGGCAGGTGAGGGTAGCGGAGACGGAAGAGGAGAGAACACTCCTTTGGCAGGGCCGAAAGAGGGCCTTCGGAGCCTTCGGCCGGGTGAGTCCGAGCTACTACAGCTTGGATGGAGTCATTCCCAGGAGCAGGCTACCGGATGTGCTGTCGCGAGTGTACGAGATAGGTCAGCGGCACGGTCTGACCATCGCTAACGTCTTCCATGCTGGAGACGGCAACCTTCATCCTATCATACTATTCGATGAACGAGATCGAGATCAGATAGAGCGCGCGTTAAGAGCTTCCAGGGAGATACTGCAGTGCTGTGTGGAGTCGGGCGGGACTATAAGCGGTGAGCATGGCATCGGACTCGAAAAGATGGATATGATGCGGCTCGTCTATTCCCAGGAGGACCTGGAAGCCATGAAAAAGATAAAGCAGGTTTTCGACCCGGAAGGCCTCTGCAACCCTGGCAAGATATTCCCTGGAGATACGGAGGTCAAGATGCCGCTGTCGAGGATAGTCGATGGTCTTCGGCCTTGAGAGGTGTGCACAGCGATGGGCCGAGGACAAGGCTGGATAGGAAGGCTTCGCTCCTCCCTGGGAAACCTAGATGTCGTTCTAGATGCAGAGGATGAAGTGGACGGCCTCCTGCCCTCGGTGGCGGTCTATCCTAGTACCGTTGAGGAGGTGTCCCATGTCCTGACCTTTGCTTGGGAGGAGGCACTGGCCATAACTCCAAAGGGCGGAGGGACCGCTCTCCACCTGGGCAATCGTCCTCGGAGGCTCGACATACTCCTGTGTCTTTCGGCCTTGAAGGGGGGCTTCGAGCACTCGCCTGAGGACATGGTGGCGACAGTTCCAGCGGGCATGACCGTCGGGGAGACCAACGAGATGTTAGCAGACCGAGAGCAGTGCCTCCCCCTGGATCCTCCGAGACCAGATGAGGCAACCGTTGGCGGCGTCTTGGCCGCTGGTTCCCTTGGACCAAGGATGCAGTGGTTCGGCCCTCTGAGAGACTCGGTCCTCGGCCTGAGGGTCGTGTTGCCCGATGGAAGGGTGGTAAAGACGGGGGGCAGGGTGGTCAAGAACGTGGCGGGATACGATATGGCCAAGCTCTACGTCGGTTCCCTCGGTACCCTTGGCATTATCGTCGAGGTCGCCTTCAAACTCAGACCCCTGTTCAAGGTGACGACAAGCCTCCTATTCCCCTTCCCGACTTTGGATGGAGCCGTGAGGACCTCTTACGACCTACTAGAGGCTGGGCTGCAACCTTTGGCTCTCACGGTGTTGAATTCATCTGCCGCTTCGGCCTTGAATCTGGGGACCGGGGCTGCCTGTCTCTTGGTGGAGTTCGGCGACCTGAAACAGGTGGTGGAAAGACAGGTGAGGGAGGCGGAGGGAGCGGCGAGAGTTAGAGGATCGGAAGATAGTCTCATCTATCATGGGGAGGAATCGCGAAAGCTGTGGCAGTCTGTTAGAGACGCCCCGGTGTCACCCTGGGATGTGACTTTCAGGGGATCGGTGCCCCTGGCGGAAGTTGATGCGTTCTTGGATGCCACCGAAGAGACTCTGAAGTCGAGAGGAATGGAGTGTTGCTTGGTTGCGCACACGGGGCTCGGAATCG
>JAJISG010000009.1 GCA_022848835.1 Thermoplasmatota archaeon
CTGCACCACGTAGGTGCCAAGCACGATGATCGGGCCGAAGTTGAGGCCCACCACGAACTCCCCCACTCCATGGTAGGCCAGACGAAGGGGAGGGCCCACGTAGGAGTAGAGAGAGACCACCCCGATGAGGCCGATGAGAAGGAGGAGGTAACCGCGAATCAGGAATAGGTAGATTCCGATGAGACTACCCACTGATAGAAAGCTGAAGGCCACCAGAAAGTGGGCCCTGGGAGATATGATGCCCGTCGTCAGCACCCTTCCACCCCCGGCAAAGGGGTTCTGATGTGTTATCGCCAGATCATTGCCGCTCTTGAAATCGAAATAGTCATTGAACATGTTGGTGGCCAGGTGAATGCATGCGCCGCCTACGACCGTCAATAGCAGTAGAAATAGGTCGAGGCTGCCGAGATGCAGAAAGGCCACCGAGGCGCCCACTCCCAGGGGTATGAAAGAAGCTGTCAGGAATGGCGCCCTAAGGGCCTTCAGCCACAGGGTCCGTTTGTCCGTCGGGCCGGCGGTCTCCATCCAACTACACCACTACCGTCCGACCCATGTATCCTACTATTTTCCCCTCCCTGTAAACTGGCCGGACGGAGAGCCGGGCTTTGAACTCAGTCCCGTCCTTCTTCACGAAGACTACCTCCTCCTCGAAGAGACCCTCTTCAGCGGCCTGCTTGAGGAGCCTGGGGACGAGTTCCTCGACAGCCTCAGGCTGGTGGAAGATCGCCACCGACTGTTTTCCCACCACCTCCTCCGAATCCCATCCGAAGAGCTTGGCAGCGCCTTCAGAGTAGCTCTGAACAATCCCTTCAAGGTCGGAGGTTATGACGGATACGTCCTTTCCCTCTTCCTCTTCTCCTGACATGCTATCGAATCTTCGTTATCGTTCCCTATATATGTCAACAAGGGTTAACATGTAAACGGTGATGGCCTGCGGAAGGCAGTTCTCTCCTTCAAGACCAGCAACCTGTGTGACCTAGGCCTCCTGAACCCTCGGTTCTTTCTCCACAATGAGTCCCTCGAGGTGCTAGAGACCTTCGATGTTGACGAGAGACACATAACCCAGATCGTGAGGGTCCGGAGGAGGAGCAGCATGCCCGATGATGGGGAGCTGAAGGAGAATGAGGCGGAGCTACTCTCAAGGTATAACCTGAGCTACTTCCAGGTATTGAGGAGGGATGAGGAGAGGAGGGAGTTCACCGCTCTAATCAAGCAGAAGACGAACCGGACTCTCGAGGACATTCTCAGGGAGCTCCATCTAGATGTCTTCCCGACCTTCCCCATCATCATAAGGGAGGATGAGAGCATCATGTCTCTCTGTGCAAAACAGGATGAGCTGGGGAAGGTCCTCAAGGTCCTCCAGAGGATAGAATTGCCCTTTGAGGTGAGATCCTTGGGTGAGTACACGCCACCGGTATCTGAGTGGGGTGGCAGCATCACCGAGAGGCAGAGGGAGGTTCTCAGGCTCGCCCTGGAGCTCGGATACTACGAGGTTCCCGCCAGGACAAACCTCACTGACCTCGCCAAGGTGATCGGTATCAGCAAGGCCGCCATGAGCAAGAATCTCAGGAGGGCGGAGGGCAGGGTTCTCAGCTCCTTGATACATGGAAGATAGACCGGAAGGTGGTCGCAATATGCATTTAGTCGGGGTCGACCTGGCCTGGTCACTTAGGAGGACCTCCTGGACTCGATTCTCTGCGCTTACATTTCCTACTGCTACTGGTATTGGGGGACCTCGAAGTGTGTCGTCTTAGGCACTGTGGAGGATGGCTACATGGTCCTGCCCACGGATGACCGACTTCAGAAGCTCCTCACCCCCATGTCCACGAGGATGAACCATCTGAGCCCTTCACGACAGGTGTTCCTGACAACCCTCACGGCCTTGACCTCATTCAGACTCGCCCTCCGGCTCCAGACCCGTTTCGAACAGGGCTGTTATGATACGATAGGTCAACCCCCAGATGACCCCCTCACCGTGAAGGAAAGCTGGGACCACCAATTCATGCCCTCGGGCCTCCACCTTCTTGGTTGTCTTGGATTGTCTGAGTCGCGACAGCGAGGCCCAGAAGGCGTCTCTTACCTCCTCCCCCTCTTCCACCACCGCCTCCTTCCTCAAGGAGTAGACGAATGGGAACACCAGAAGCTGAGGTGCGTTTGCGGGCCTTATCTGGTGTAATCGACCCAGGGAGAGGCAGGCGGTGTCCAGATCGATGGAGACCTCCTCCATGGCCTCTCGGCGGGCGGTCTCGGAGAGAGATGTGTCCTCAGGATCTCTCATGCCCCCTGGCAAGGCAATCTGGCCTGACCACGGATCACCCTCACGTCTTATCCTCTCAATAAGGAGAATCTGCAGCTCGCCCTTCCATTTTCTGAGGATAAGGGCCACGGCAGCCGAGGAGGAGTCCTCTCTTGTTTCTGCGGACTCCGGCAGCAGCCGGCTCCTCAGATCTCTCTCCCAATCCTCCATTCCGAAACTGTTTGACATTCTCCCGTTCTGCCTTGACTGAGTTCCGACTAGTCTGCATATCCTTAAAGATCATGCCTAAAGGGCGCTCTAGAGTTAGCAGCGGATTCTTATATCTACTCAGCGTATCATTTCAGCCTATGGTCCAAGGTCTTTTTGAGGATCTCTCCACCGAAGTGAGGGATGTTCTGGAGGAGATTGGTATCGAGAGGCCGACGCCTCCCCAAGAGGTGGCCATACCTGAAGTACTGAGAGGGGAGGACCTCCTCCTGATAGCTCCTACTGGCAGCGGGAAGACGGAGGCCGTCCTCCTACCCATCTTCGACCTCCTGCAACGGGATGAGTCAAGAAGAGGAATCTCCCTCCTCTACATCACCCCCCTAAGGGCCCTAAACCGCGACATGCTCAGGAGGATTGACCACTGGGCCAGTGCCCTGGGATTCACCGTGGAAGTGAGGCATGGGGACACTCCCACGAAGGAGAGAAGGCGACAGGCGGTCAAGCCTCCCGACATGCTGATAACGACGCCCGAGACCCTTCAGGCGATACTCCCGGGCAAGGTCATGAAAAAACACCTCGAGCAGGTTCGGTGGGTCGTGGTGGACGAGCTACATCAGATTGCGGGGAACCGTCGGGGAGTTCAGCTCGCCGTCGGCCTCGAGAGGCTCCGGAAGCTTGCACGAGACTTTCAGGTCTTGGGCCTATCGGCCACAGTGGGGAACCCATCGGAGTTAGCCGCCTTCCTGGGGGGAGCTAGATCCGAGGCGCGGGTCCTCCGAGTGGAGGCGGAGAAGGAGGTCAAGTATTTCGTCGAGCTACCAGACCCCGTAGAGGACGACTACGAGTTGGCTCGCCTTCTATACACATCTCCGGAACAAGCGGCAGTCCTCAATAGAATTGCAGAACAGGTAGAGGAACACGAGGCCAGTCTCACATTCGTCAACAGTCGCGTCAATGCCGAGAGTCTGGTATCCAAATTCAACCTCTTCTTCAAGGGAATCGGAGTGCACCACGGCTCGCTGCCCAGGGAGGAAAGGACCAGGACAGAGGACGACTTTAAAGCGGGGAGGCTTCGAGCCCTTGTGTGCACATCCACCCTTGAGCTGGGCATCGACATCGGCTCGGTGGACTTCGTCATGCAGTACATGTCTCCTCGTCAAGTGTCGAGCCTGGTCCAGAGAGTGGGACGCTCGGGCCACACGCTGGACAGAACCTCAGAGGGCGTAATCCTCACGCTCTCGACGGAGGAAGTCCTGGAATCGGTGGCGGCCATCAAGCGAGCCCGAGAGGACCTAGTCGAGGCGGTGTCCGTCCCCAAGGCTCCTCTGGACGTCCTCGCCCACCAGGTAATGGGTTGTCTGCTGGACGAGAGTGGCCGCAGTGGCCTTGCCTCCCTGAGAAGGACGCTCCAAGGTGCCTACCCATACCGAGACCTATCGAAGGAGGCCTTCTGGTCGGTAGTTGAGTTCATGGGAAGGATGAGGCTCCTGAGGGTTGAGGGGGAGGAGGCGGTGATAACTCGGAAAGGGAGGATGTACTACTTCGAGAACCTATCGACCATCCCCGACGAAAAGCTGTGGCCAGTGGTGGACCTCACCACCCAGAAGAAGGTCGGTCTCCTTGGGGATGAATTCATGGCCAAGAAGGCCAGGGTGGGCCTCAACTTCGTCGTTCGCGGACAGGCCTGGAAGATGGAGAAAATCGCGGAGGATGGTTATGTCTACGTGAACCCGGTGATGGACCCCAGAGCCCTTTTGGCTCGCTGGGACGGTGAACTCCTCCCCATCCCCTTCGAACTCGCACAGGATGTGGGGAGGCTGAAAGGGGAGGTGGTGGCCAACCTCGTATCGGGGGATCTGGATGAGATAGTGGAGGGCCTCAGGAAGAGGTGGCCCTCGGAGAGGTCGGCCATCAGGAAGGTCCTGAAGGAGCTCAGGGCCCAGATCGACGCAGGAGCAGCGGTGCCCACAGATGAGACTATACTCGTTGAGGGGTTCGACCGCTACCTGATCATTCACTCTCACCTCGGGGAGAAGCTCAACTTCACACTAGGTGAGATTCTGCAGGAGGTTCTCTCCCAGGACGACCTGCTTCGCTTCTGGTGGTCCGATGGGTACCGGGTGCTTCTGGAGCTGACTGCAGAGATGGAAGACCTGGACCTGCAGAGGCTTGTTGCCAGTCTCTTCGGGTTGGAGGAGGAGCACCTGACTAGGCACTTCGAAACCGTACTCCATGAGAGGAGCGCCTTCGGCTACTACATGAAGTTCATAGCGGAGAGGTTTGGAGCGCTCAGAAGAGGGCTTTTCATCCGACCCGATGAGCTGAGGGAGATGTCCATCCGCTTCCGAGGTAGCCCCATCTACGATGAGACGGTCAGGGAGGTGCTGGAGGAACACCTCGACTTCGAGGGACTTCGGGATCTCTACAGGAGGGTCAGAGAGGGCAGCACCCATATTGCCACTCACCAGGGCGAGAGGCCGACCCCCCTTGGCTACCCCATCGTCCGTCGTTATATCGAATCCGCAGAACTCCTCTCCCCGGGTGTCGATGGCGGGGACAACGTGGAGAGGATGAGAAAATACCTGGAACACGAGCTGGTCAATCTACTATGCATGGAGTGCGGGACCCTTCAGGAAGGTAGGCAGACGGGAGAGCTTGAGAAGATGCCCGAGTGCCCTGAATGCGGCTCCCGCTTGCTGGGTCTGGTTCAGTGGTGGAGCGACCACATTCAGGCTTGCCTCATGAAGAAGCTCGCTGGGGAGGAGATCAAGGAGGAAGATCTCAAGCTCTTGGTCAAGACGAGGCAGTCGGCGGACATGGTCCTCTCATACGGCCGAAGGGCGATCGTCGCCCAGTGCGTTTATGGAATCGGGCCTCAGACGGCAGGACGCCTCTTGGCGAAGATGCACGATCGAGAGGAAGACCTCTACCGGGATCTGATGGAGGCCAAGATGACCTTCATAACGAATCGCCCGTATTGGGATCGTCCTTAGTGCGATATCCGACCACCAAGACGAAACCCTTTTGTGTTCCCAGGGAATGGATCGGAGAGGCCGGGAAGAGAGATGGCGACTCAGAAGACATACATATGTCTCAAGTGCACCGACATACCGGAGTTTGACAGTTATATCGAGGCATGGAGACACTGTAAGGAGAGCCATGACGGGGAGCTCTTCCTGGATAGTAGAATCAGAGTGAAGAAGAGCTAGTGGCTCGGTCTGCCGAGCCTAGCCTCGGAACTTCTTCCCGCAGTCAAGGCACCTGACCTTGTCCCGTTTGCCGACCTTTAGTCTTGAAGAGCCGCAATGATAACAGGTCGGGGCCGGAGGGCTAGGGGGTTCCCCTTTCTTCGGTTCCTCCTGGAGCGCGGTGAGCTCAACGGCGTCTTCATCCAATTTCGTCGCCTCTAACTGGCTGTTGAAGGCCTTCACAGATCCGTAAGACCTCTTCGCCATGGCGAGAGCGTCCACGTAGTCGCCTGCATTGGCGTGCTTCACCGCCGCCTTCAGGTCTGCGAGAGCCTCATCGGATTGAAAGCCAGCCGTTCTTGCTCTGTCTATGGCGGGCTTGATCTCGGCGATGAGCAGCTTCGCCTTTTCCACCTGCTGATCTCTCATCCTGACGACCTTGTCCATGTGGGACTTCTGGGCCTTTAGTGCAGCCTGCTCCGCCCTGTCTGCCAGCTCGTTGGCCGCGATGAAATCCCCCGAGTCGATGGCCTGCCTGACGTCTTCCTGGAGGTTCGATGCCCCGCGGACATCTGCCCCGATAGAGCGGCCCTCCTCGATAATGTCCGCCAAGGCGGCCAGAGACCCTCTCAGCTCCTCTATCCTGATCTCCTTCGCCTTCCTGACGAGGCTGTCAGTTTCCTCCCTGAGATCGAGGTAATCTGCCCTGTGGTTCTCTTCGAGGGCTCGCAGGGTCTTGGCTAGCATGGCGTCCGCCTTGATAATGTCCCCACCCATCGCCCTTATCTCTTCCAGGGCTTCCTTTTGAGAGGTCATATGGTCCCTCGCCATGTCCATCTCACGAGTGTACAGGTTCAGAGCGGCGGAGGTGAGACTCTCCAGCACCTCGGGAGACCTTATGAAAAGGCCACTCTTGAACGCCTCTCTGGCCTCCTCCAGGCTTCGCTTCGCCTCCTTCGCCGCTCGGGAGGTTCTGGTTGAGGTTTCCAGGATGCTCTGAGTCGAGGCTATGGCGAAAGCCCAACTAGCCTCCACATAGTCCTTCACCTTCTCCTCGATCTTGAGGACGGAATCCTTGGCCGTCTTAAGGGCGGCGTCATAGTTCCTCTCACTGAACCTCGTCGCCGCTTCTGAGAGGAAGTGCTCCAGCTCGGAAAAGTCGACGCTCGCTTTGAGGGCCTTCTCGACCCTGTCGTTGAGGCCTTCAGGCTCGGCCTCTGAATCGGGTTCCTTCGGAGCTTCCTCTTCCAGCAAGGATGGCTCCACCTCCTCCACCGAGGACGGCTCCATCTCCTCCTCTTCCGACTCGTCCTGTTTCCCATCCAGGATCCGTTCGACTTCAGGGTGGACGGCTATGGCATTCACAAGATCTGTCTTGACCTTCAATCCGGATATATCTATCCCGTGCTCCATGGCAAGGGATCTGAGCTCGCCGACCTTCATATTGGTCAGGCGGTCCCTAATCGTCTCCGATATCTCCTCAAGGCCGTACTCCTCTTCAAATGACTCTTGCATGATGCAACGCCTGAGAGGTATCTCGTCTGTCTGAGGGATTAAAACTTTCGCGAAAGGTATCAAAATCAGTAATAGCTAGTTCTCAATGCTCCGCGTCAAGATAGTCCGAATACTGGTATTGCTGACCCATGGAGTAGCTCTGAGTCCTCCGAGGCCAGGAATAGGATCACCTTCGCTACCTCCCATGGCTTGGGCCACTTCGAGTAGTCGGCCTTCGGCATCGCTCCTCGGTTTGCTGGCGTATCGATAATGCTGGGCATGATGCAGTTTACGTTTATCCCCCTCTCCTTCAACTCCTCGGCCAACGACTCCGTCAGCCTGATGACGCCAGCCTTAGAGACGCTGTAGGGGGCGTGCCCCTCCTCCCCCTGAAGCCCTGTCCGGGAGGAGATGTTGATGACCTTCCCCCTTCCCTGCGCCTCCATGTGGGGCGCCACCTCCCGGCAGCAGATGAAGGCGGACTTCAAGTTGAGGTCCATCATGAAATCCCAATCCTTCAGCGGAGTCTTCGATACGGGTGTGCCTCCCATATAGCCGCCGACGACGTTGACCAGGATGTCAACGGTGCCAAAGTCCCTGAGGACCTCCGACACGAAGCTTGCGACATCTTCCTCCGACGTGACATCCACCTTGTACGCGTTCATGGAGGACTCCAAGTCGCCCAGGAGCTCCTTCAGCTCCGGCAGCTCCGCGTCGATGAAATAGCTGACCGCCACCCTGGCACCCTCCTCGAGGAAGGCCTTGGTCACATATCTGCCCAAGGCGCCGCTGCCTCCCGTGACGATCGCCACCGATTCTGCAAACCTCATAGTCCTCTCTAGGACCTAGGGCTATTTACACGTAAGGCTGCAGCCAGTCCCGGGCCGGTGCAAATCCATATACTCCTGCTGCCTATGGCTCCACATGGAAGAGGTGGAGAAGGGGGCCCTGAGGATCGGCTGGGCGCAGAGTCATATGCCGGTCCTCTTGGAGGTCACCAAGAGCATGGTCGAGAGGCGGTCCCTTGATGGGTGGCGGGTCGGGATGGCCATGCACCTTGAAGCCAAGACGGCCGTTCTGGCCCTTCGCCTTCGGGATGCGGGCGCTCAGGTGTCTCTAACCTCCTGTAACCCCCTGACCACCGACGACTCCGTGGCTGAGGCGCTGAGAGAGAGGTTTGGGCTTCAGAACTTCGCCGAGAGGGGGCAGACACGGGAGGATTACTATGGAAGCCTTCATCGGGTCCTCGACACTCGGCCGAGCCTCATCGTGGATGATGGGGGGGACCTCACCTACCTGCTGCACACCGAGAGGACAGACGTCCTGGAGGAGGTGAGAGGGGGTAGTGAGGAGACGACCACGGGGGTTGTCAGGCTTAGGGTCATGGAAAGAGAGGGTAAGCTCCGGTTCCCTATGATCGACGTCAACGAGGCCCGCATGAAGTACCTCTTCGATAATCGCTACGGGACAGGACAGTCCACCCTGGACGGCATAATGAACGCCACGAACCTGTTGCTGGCGGGAAAGCACTTTACCGTGGCTGGGTACGGGTGGTGCGGGAGGGGCATTGCCCTCAGGGCTAGGGGCATGGGCGCCCACGTGATCGTCACGGAGATCGACCCCGTCCGAGCGGTGGAGGCGAAGCTGGATGGTTTCGAGGTGATGCCCATGAAACAGGCCGCCCGAATCTCCGACTTCATCGTGACCGCGACAGGCGTGAAGGATGTGGTCAGTGAGGAGCACCTGAAGGTGTTGAAGGATGGCTGTGTGATCGCCAATGCGGGCCACTTCGACGTGGAGATCTCCAAGGACGATCTGGAGGGCTTGAGCTCATCCAAGAAACGGGTGAGGGAGTTCGTGGAGGAGTACCTGCTCGACGGCGGGAGAAAGATCTACCTGCTCGGGGAGGGAAGATTGATAAACCTCGTTGCGGGACAGGGCCATCCGGTGGAGATTATGGATACCAGCTTCGCCCTTCAGGCCCTCTCTGTCCACCACCTGATGAAGCACCACGGGGAACTCACCCCAAAGGTCTACCCGGTCCCTCAGGAGATTGACATGAGAGTGGCTAAGACCAAACTGCGAACCATGGGCGTAAGGATTGATGGGCTTACCGAAGGGCAGCGAGAGTACATCTCCAGCTGGGAGGCGGGGACCTAGGTTGCCCCTGAAGGCGATCTTCCTTGACATGGGGGGCACCCTCCTGGACCTGGAGAGCGATAGGAGGGCTCATCTGGAGATGATGCGAGCCTTTCGGGAGGATATGGGCCTTCCAACATCTCCCGAGGAGCTGTTGAATAGATATGAGACCCTTCGGGAGGAGCGCATCAGACGACTCGGGACCAGGTGGCAGCAAGACAGAGATATCTCTAGGGGCGTGGTAACCTCCATACTGCGTGAGGAGGGCCTCTCCATGACGCGTGCCCACTGGGACGCCTTCTTGGCGGCCTACTGGCGCGAGCACAGACGCTGGCTCCACCTCTACCCCGGGGCTCGGAAAGCTCTAAGTGCACTTCACAGGCCTGGAATTCACATCGGCCTCATATCCGATGTGGACGAGGACTTCCTTCAGCTATGCCTCTACAAATTCCCCTTGGAGGACCATCTCGACTCCATCACCACCTCGGAGGAGACGGGAATGGCCAAACCCCATGAGGAAATCTTCATGAGGGCCCTGTCCAAGGCTGAATGCGAGCCTCAGGAGGCCACTCACGTTGGGGATTCCCTTGACAGGGATGTCCTGGGGGCGAGCAAGGTGGGGATGAGGTCGATTCTCATACGGAGTCAAGGGACAGACCAGTCAGCTGATTACGTGGTGCCGGACATCACGGCGGCCTGCCAGGTCCTTGAGAGGCTCGTGGAGGAGGACCATTGAGCTATCTGGGTATCTTCGGCCATGTCGTCTTGGACCGCATCCTGCGCGTGCCGCGGTTGCCTGAGCCCAACACCTCCATCCAGGTCACCGAGACTAGAGAGTGCTTCGGCGGTACTGGTGGGAACATCGCTCGGGCCGCGGCCAGGCTCGGGGTGGAGGCCTCCCTGGCCTCCTTCGTGGGTGAGGATTTTCCCGAGGAGTACAGGAGTGCCCTAAAGGCGGACGGGGTGGACCTTACAGACCTAAAGGTCGTCCATGGGCGCAATACACCCACCGCGTGGATATTCTCCGACCCTGAGGGGAATCAGGTGGCCGTCATCGACCAGGGGTCCATGGCAGAGATCTCGAACATGGAGGTCCTTGAGCACACGATCAGGGACAGCCAAGTGGTGCACATAGCCACCGGGAAGCCCGATTACTACAGGAAGGTTGTAGGGCTGGCGAAGAGCCTCGGGCGGCAGGTCGCCTTCGATCCATCCCAGGAGATCCACTACGTCTACGACCCCACGACCTTCCGCGAGACCTTCACGAGTTCCGACCTCTTCTTCGGGAACCAGTCCGAGTTCCAGAGGGCCCTCGCCTATCTGGAGATGAGAGAGGTACGTGAGATGTTAGAGTATGTGAAATTGTTGATTCTTACCCTGGGAAAGGAGGGGAGCGTCATCCACACCTCCGAGCGAAGCTGGAGGATCCCATGCATATCCTCCGATAAGGAGTTGGACGTTACGGGGGCGGGAGACGCTTACCGGGGGGGATTCTATGCGGGGCTCAGCAGAGATCTCGACCTACCTCTGTGCGGCCTTCTGGGTGCTTCAACGGCGAGTTTCAGTGTTGAGGGTGAGGGACCTCAAAGCAGCTTGCCGAGGTGGGAGGAGGCGTGGGAGAGGGCCGCCGAGCACCGGGACAGTGTCGTCGAGATTCCCCCATGAGATGCTCCTGGAGCATGGCGACCGGGCGGTCCCAGTCCTCATGCGTGGAAAGCTTTATAGGTGGTCTCCAACTTAAGGGACGGAGACTGGGTATGGCCATCGGATTCGTTCTGATAAGCACGGCTCCTGCGAAGGAACACGAGGTCTACAACGCCCTCTCCAAGATCGACGAGATAAAGGAGCTGCACCCACTCTTCGGGGAGTACGATTTGATAGCGAAGATAGAGGCGGACGACTTTAACGCCCTGGGTCAGATAGTGGTGGACAGCATTAGGACCATCGCTGGAGTGATCGATACCAAGACTTTAACGGGAATACAGTTCTAGAGGTGAATGGGGGGTAAAGAAATGGTGGATTTCAACGCGATTGATGCCTGGACTTTTGTGACCATATTGGTGTTGACCTTCTCCCTCTTCCTGGTGATTACCGGGGCCTTTACGGCCTACTTCGGAAGCGGGAAGAGCAGGAAGATAGGCGGTGGGCTCTTGGGAGGTGGCGTCGCCTTCGGGATCGTATGGACCTTACTAGGCGGATTCGGCGATTATATCAAGATTCCCATGTTGACGGTGGTCCTCCAGAGCATTGTCGTCCTCTCGGCGGCCGCTATTGGAGCGGTGTTGGCCATCGGCCTCTTCCTGCTGGCCATCATGAAATCCTAGTCGGGGTAGCTCCTTGATGGAGTTCTCGCCCGGCCAGGGCGATTTTAGGCGGCGGATGTCCCTTAAGAGCAAGGGCCATCCGGAGAGCTTCGCTGAGCTGGCATTGCCGTTGGAGGAGGGTGAAGTCGTCACCTACGAATGGACAGCCGAGGGGGAGGTGGACTTCAACATTCACTCCCACCACGGCAAGGAGGTCGATTATCACGAGAAGTTCCGCGGCTCCGAGCTCCATGGACGGTTCGAGGGACCTGGAAAGGACCACTTCTACCTCATGTGGCAGAATCGCTCTCCGGAGCCGGTGGAGATTGAGATCCAGGTCAGCCGTTAGGCTCGGGAAGCTTTATTTTCATGGGACCCTTCCATGAGGATGAGATGGACGTCCTGATTGTCCTGGGGAGCATCAGCGACAAGGCACCTGGAGAGAGAGCCCTCCAGCTATTGAAGGAGTTTGGCTTGAACGCCGAGCTGGTGATAGCCTCCGCCCACAGAACCCCTCAGAGGCTGAGGCAGCTCGTCGAGGGATCCGACGCTGCGGTCTTCATAGCCATGGCTGGGATGTCGGCCGCGCTTCCAGGGACCGTTGCCTCCCTGACCCTGAAGCCTGTCATCGGTGTCCCTCTTAGCGGGAAACTGAACCTGGACTCCATCCTCTCGGTGACTCAGATGCCTCCCGGAGTGCCGGTAGCCGCCGTGTCTCTCGACGGAGCTGAGAACGCCGCCCTGTTGGCAATCGAGATACTGGCCCTCTCTGACTCCGAGCTGGGGAAGAGGCTGAAGGTCTATCGGGATAGGAGGGCTCAGGCGGTGGCCCAGGACTCCAAGAAGATAGGTGGTTAGATGTTCTCCCCAGAGCAGTTCATCCGTGATGCGGTGGAGTATGTTAAGGGGGAGGTCGAGGGGAAGGCCATCATAGCCGTCTCGGGAGGAGTGGACAGCACCACAGCGGCTGTCCTGGCCTCTAGGGCCCTGGAGAGCGACCTGCTGGCGGTGTATGTCGACACTGGGATGATGAGGAGGGGCGAGAGGGGGGATGTGGAGGAGATTCTCCGCGGACTGGATGTCAACTACACCATCATCGAGGCCGCTGACCGATTTTTCGAGGCGCTGAAAGGGGTGGAGGAGCCGGAGAGGAAGAGGAAGGCAATCGGCGGCACCTTCATCCAGCTCTTCGAGGTCGAAGCCCAGAGGATAGGGGCGGAATACCTCATCCAGGGAACCATCGCACCGGACTGGATCGAGAGCGGCGGGCAGCTCAGGGACAGGATAAAGACGCACCACAACGTCGCGGGACTGCCCTCCGGCATGGCGCTCCGGGTGGTGGAGCCTCTGCGGGATCTATACAAGGATGAAGTGAGGAAGGTGGCTAGAGCCCTGGGCATAGTCGTGGCGGAG
>JAJISG010000090.1 GCA_022848835.1 Thermoplasmatota archaeon
CCTTGGCAAGATGAGGGCCGGTGTTGATGGGGGTAGCGCTCATGATGGCCATGAGGATATCGTCCGTGTACACCTGCCACTGCCCTGCCCGAGGCGATATCACGGAACTCGCAGTCCTTCGCTTGGACCACCATGACTAGGTCCGAGAGACAAAGGGCACGGGAGGGCCGATATGTTTAAGTTCCTGCAGTGGATTTGCTTTGAATCAGAAGGGAGTGGGATGGGTATCTTCAAGCCACTTAGAAAGCTAATGGATCATGGGAAGGCCTCTGAGGGCGAGTACGTCGACCTGGGTGAGATGCCTCTGCAGGAAGACACGCAGGCGACACACAGTATGGTGAAGGTGGCCGAGATCTTCAAAGAGGAGGACCTAGGCCTACTGAACAACCTGCTCTATGAGGGAAACATCATCGTCGTGGACTACAGCCCAATCGCCAACGACGAGCTCGCGTTGAAGAGAGTGACTAGCGAGCTGAAGGCAGTGACTAAAGACACCGGGGGCGATGTGGCCGCCTTGGGAAGGAACTTCCTGGTGGCAACCCCCGCCGGCGTCAAGATCGACAGGAGCAAGATAAGGCACGCCCTCTGATTCGGTGACCGCCTTCCTATCGATTCACCGGCAGGGTCATGAAACGGCCACGTCGAAATTCCAGACGGTGATAGTCCCTCGAGTGGTCTGACAGCCTCAATTTGACACATCGCATCCAGAGGGGCATCTGTCCTCCCTCCAACTCCCTTGGCGCGATTTCGATAAGCCCATCGACCATATGCTCCTCGCGATAGTGAAACTCCATACCCTCATAGACGAGGAAGCTCGTTATCCGGGAGTCCCTTAGGAAACTGAAGAAACGGAAGAGCTCCCCTCGAGGGGAGTTCGGGCGAATCGCGGGGTAGAGGGAGTTAAGGGAGTCGATAACCAACAGGTCGATCCCCTCCGTCACCTTGTTCTGAAGGTAGCTTTTCAGAATCGGGAACCAGTCATCAATCTCCTCCACCAGACCATGCTCCAGTCGCATGGTGGCTATATCCACTATGAAGTCCTTCCCCTTTATCCCGAGGCTCGCCATCGTCTCCTGCAGACTCTCCTTGCTCTCCTCCAGGGAGATGTACAGTGGAGTCATCCCCTCCTCCTCATTTTTTGAGGCTATGTATAGGGCTAGGGAAGTTTTCATGGTCCCCACAGGCCCGTGAATCATCACCACGTGCCCTCTTGGGATGCCGTCACCCAGCGCATCGTCAAATCCAGCCACGAAGGTCTTGACCCTTTCCTCTACCAGTGGAGGCCTCCCCTCCGCCTGCCTCTCCACCCTCTTCTCAAGTCGTTCGACTCTCTGCCTCAACTTCCTGAGTTCCAGGAATATCATTTCCGCGTCTACCGGAACCCCTCCTCTCCTCCAGCAGTCTACAGAAGTGTGGAGACCGCTTTATTCTTTTCTTAACGCGATTGATAATGACTTTCCCTTGATACGGAATGTCACGGAGGTTACTTATACAAGGTCGTCACAATTGTAAGGTTCAAGGGCAGGGAAGACCCTTGGCAATACACCCCGAGAATAGAGGGATCGAGGGGACGCTTACCATCGACGATCTGACCCACGCCATACGCAATAGCATCGACAGCGAGGGGATGAGGGAGGAGGAGGCGAGGGCCATGGCCCAGCACATTCTCAACTTCTTCGGCTATAATGAGAGGATCATCGACAATATCCTGGAGCCGGAAGATAGGGACGCTTTTTACATGCTAGAGGACTCAGGCATCCTGACCACTGAGAGGGAGGAGACCACCCTCTATGATGGCCGGGAGTGGAGGATCCACTATTGGCTGTTTAAGAAGGAGAGGATTCAGGAGCTCGCCCAGGCACCTGTGCCGGTGGGCCAGCCCGTGAACGCTCCATCCATCTATGAGGAGATGCCTGAGGACCTGTGGGAGGTCCGAGGGGAGAAAGAGGAGACCGAGCCTTAGTCAGGGGGGCGAAGATCCCCTGAAAGGCGGTGGGATGCTTCCGGACGAGCTCGAACCCGATGGAGTAGGGTAGCCACATCCTCCCGTCTCGGAAGGGATAGGCTTTCCCAAAGCCCTCGAGTCTTCGGAGCACGTCGGCTGCAAGCTGTATCTTGCCTGCAGTGGTCCCCCATGCCCGCTTCAGAATGAAGCGTCATGGGAAGTCGCAGTTTCTCTCTCTCTCTCTCTCTCTCTCTTGCTCACTAGTCACCGCGGGAACCTCTCCTGGGACTCCCTGTAAAAGCTGTAGTCCTCTCCTTCCCTCGTGAGACAGATGGGCTTCTCCTGCGGTAGAAGCTCGTTGAGGCTCCTCTTCCGGACCACGAGGCCCTGGTAGACCCCACTCGCTTCGTAGCGCAGCCACCTCTGCATGCGCCGCTCCTCAGACACCACCGAGCGATGGTGCGAGAAGCATTAAGTCCTTCTCGGATCCGACATCATTGCCTACTTTCACCCATCTCTCCATCCAAGGCTTTTAAGTGGAGGTCAAATGGGAAGAGCGTTGAAGTTCCCATACCCGATGCGTCGCTATCAGGAGAAGACTCTGAGCTGGATGGAGAGGGCTATGGAGGGCGGGCACCTAATCCTCCAATCCGGAACCGGGTCGGGAAAGACGGTGTGCGCCCTCTACGCCTCCCTGAAGAGGGCGATGGAGCAGGACAGGGTGGTCCTCTACCTGGTGAGGACAAACTCCCAGCAGAGACAGGTGATGGTGGAGTTGAGAAAGTTGGGGCCCTACGGTCTCGCCCTCCAGGGCAGGCAGAGAATGTGTCTCCTAGCTGGAGAGAATCGGGAGCTCTCTGGCGGCTCTCCCGAAGAGCTCTCTCAATTCTGTCGGGATAGGAAGGAGGAGGTTTTGGAGGGAGAGGGTGGATGTATCTACTACAGGGGTCTGTTGGAGGGTGGTCTGGAGGAGATTGGCGACTGGTGCCGTGAGGTCCTCCCCACGGCGGAGGAGACCGCACTACACTGTGAGGACCCAGAGATCTGCCCTTATGAGTTGAACAAATTACTAGCCCGGGAGGCAAGGGTCATCACAGCACCCTACATCTACTTCTTCAGTCCCCCCCTGAGAAGGTCTCTCCTGGAGACGATGGAGAGGCCTCTGGAGGACATCATACTCATCGTCGACGAGGCTCACAACCTGCCGGAATACTGCAGGGAGATCGCCTCCTTTCGAGTCTCCGTCAGGGCGGTTGAAGGAGCGGAGAAGGAGGTGATGGACTACGGGGACTCCGATCTCATGGATGGGATAACGGCATTTGACCTGCTGGAAGCCCTGGAGGGGGGGATTCTGGAGCTCGCATCGGAGTATGTGATGGAGGAGGATGGCTTTCTGCCTCCCTCCGCCCTAGAAGCCATCATCATGCACGCCTTTACCTTCACCTCCTCGAAACTAAAGGGGGCGTTGTCCTCTCTCATATCCCTGGGAGAGGTGGTATGGGATGCCCGGAGGAGAAGGGGGGTTCTACCCCGCTCAAGCATCCTGTCGGTTGCGAACAACCTCCTGCGATGGATGTCCACCGACGACATCGAGTACACGAAGCTCATTGTTGGAGGAGAGAATCCGGCCTTGAAGGCCTACTGCCTCGACCCTGCTATCACTGCAAGACCCCTCCTCCAGTGTTCCGCCACCCTACATATGTCTGGCACACTAGAGCCTCTGGAGGAGTATCGAGACTCCATAGGCCTTCCCGACGACACGCTCCTCAGATCCTTCCCCAGCCCCTTCCCGCGGGAGAACCGTCGGGTCGTTTATGTGGACGGGGTGACGACGCGTTATGAGGACCTTATGAAAGACCCTGAAACGATAACGCGGTTGAAGGGGGAGGTGCGCCACCTTCTCGAAGGGTGTGAAAGAAACACGCTCTTCCTGTTCCCAAGTTACCATCTACTAGACTCCTTCCTCGACCTGACCGAAGGCCTGAAGGTCCCCGTTCACGTGGAGAGGAGAGGCATGGGACAGGGGGAGCTCATGAGATCTCTGGACGCCTTCAAGACCTCCACATCCGCCTTCTTCGCCATTACAGGAGGCAGAGTCGCAGAAGGCATGGACTTCCCGGCTAGAGAGCTGGAGGTGGTGGTCATCGTCGGAATACCATATCCGAAGCCGACGGCGGCGCTGCGGGCCCTAGTGAATTACTATGAGTGGAAATTCCAGAGGGGTTGGGAGTATGCAGTTGTCGCTCCCGCCAGCCGACGGTTGCATCAATGCGTAGGCCGACTGATAAGATCGGAGAAGGATCGAGGCATCGCCATCATCCTGGACCATCGTGCTGTCTACTTCAAGAAGGCCTTGGGTCCAATGGAGTTGGTGGAGGACACCAAGGCGGCCGTGGACGCCCATCTGTTACGGACATGATCCACCGCACCCGGCCTCGAGGCCTCTCTGAATCGATGCTGTAGCGGTCAAGTCCGCTGAATATGTCGCGATGGCAATATATGGCAGGAGCTCATCCTCCAGCGGTGCTACTACAGACACTACTCCTCTCATTCTGGCTCTTTATCCCTGCCTATGTGGCGAATCCAGCAGCCGTCCTCTTCGGCGGTGGGACGCCGATGGATTTCGGCAGGAAGTGGAGGGATGGAAGGAGGTTACTTGGGGATGGGAAGACATGGCGGGGCTTTCTCGGTGGTGGCTTCTCGGGGGTGTTTGTGGGCTCCATACAGTGGTTCTCAACCCCATTGTGGGAGGGCACCTTCTCTCCCTTCATTCGGTTCCTGGGGCCCGTCTTTGCTCTATCCTTCGGGGCCCTACTGGGGGACGTGTTAGGCAGTTTCCTCAAGAGGAGGTTGGGGATGGACAAGGGCAGTAGGGCTCCAGTTCTAGACCAGTACGATTTCGTCTTGGGGGCGCTCGTGCTGACAGCAGTTATCTTCCCAGCGTGGATGATGGCTCACTACGTGCTTGGGGAGGCGGTCTTCGGGCTCATACTCATTATAGTAATAACCCCTATACTCCACAGGACTGTCAACATCATCGGCTACAAGATAGGGAAGAAGGAGGTCCCCTGGTGAACCTGGTGGAGGCCCTTAGGTCTTGCGGCGCCCTAAAGTTCGGAGACTTCACCTTAACATCCGGAAGGAAGAGTCACTACTACGTGGACATCAAGAGGGCAGTGACGAGGCCCGACGTCCTCAGGCTGATCGTGAAGCTGATGCTTCCCCATATGTCGACCTATTCCAGGATAGCTGGCACCGAGCTCGGGGCTGTCCCCCTGGCCGTCGCTTTGTCCCTGGAGAGTTCCCTGCCTTACATCATGATCAGAAGGGAGGATAGGCTCCATGGGACCCAGAGGACCCTGGAGGGCGAGCTGAATCCAGGTGAGCGGGTAGTTCTGGTAGAAGACGTCACGACGACGGGCGGCACGGTAAAGAGAGCCGTAGAAGTATTGCGGCACGCGGGCGCTGTTGTGGACAGAGTGGTCTGTGTCTTGGATAGGGACGAAGGGGCGGAGAGTAGCCTCAAGAAGCTCGGGGTGGAGCTTCTAGCGCTCCTCAGGAGCGAGGACCTGATGGACATCTCTCAGGAGTGACGAGTGGTACTTTCGGGCACCCCTCCCCCCTCGATATATATGTGCGGGCGATGTTTGGTCACAACGTGAAGCGGGTTGTGATGAGCAGACGGGGGGATGAGGCGGTCATCCAATTCGACTACGATAGGTCACTCGTGACAGCTGTCAAGGGCTTGGATAGAAGAAGCTTCGACCCGTCGACGAAGGAGTGGACGATACCTCTCCATCTGTACATTGATGCTGTGGCGCGCTTCCAGGCCATCGGGTCTAAGGTGGAACTCGATGGGGAGCTCCAGGCTATGTATGACGAGGCCCTAGTACCGCCACCCAAGAAGCCAGAGGTCACCATCAGCCGCTGTGGTGATGAGTATGTGGTACAGTTCGAGTACGATCCCTCGTTGGTGAAGGCCACCAAGAGGATTCCAGGCAGAAACTTTGACCCCTCCTCAAGGGCCTGGTTCGTCCCGATCGAAGATGCAGAAGGTACTCTGAAGAGCGTGTTGAAGACCTTTGAGGTCCTGGAGTGTTCCATAAGGTTGGAGCCGAAGCTTAGACCTCTAGTTGCGGGTTTAGCATCTCCCGGGTAGGCAGCTGAGGGGTCGGATTGGAGGACCATCAAGACACGGATTCTGAAACGACAAGGGTGAGCCGGAAGGGGCTACTTGAGCTGAAGGCACACTGCGGAGACCTTTCCAAGGTGCAGGAATGGGTTCAAGGGAACGCCCGTTCGATAGGCGATCTCCATCAAGTCGATACCTACTTTCGAGTTAAGCATGGCCGCCTAAAGCTGAGGGAGACAGCTGGAAGTGACCTTGCGAGTCTGATTTTCTACCTGAGAGAAGACCTACCGACATCCAAGAAGAGCCAGGTCCTTTTGTTGGAGGTGGATAACGCCAGAGAACTTACGGAGATACTGGGCGAGGCTCTTGGGATTCTGATTGTGGTCGAAAAACGGAGGGCGGTTTACCGCTGGAGAGAGGTGCAGATCCACCTCGATGAAGTGAAGCAGCTGGGAACCTTTCTGGAATTCGAGAAGGTCACGGAATCCCCGGATGAAGAACGCGTTGCAGAGGAGGAGTTTGAGTATTTGAAGGCGGCCTTAGGCATAGAGAAGACGGAGATGGTGGCAGAATCTTACAGCGATCTTCTTTTGGCGAGGCGATCGCCGGTTGATTGAAAGAGCTCTCAGGCAAGGCTAGGCCGCAGGAGGGAAGGCTTTCACCCTCAAGCCCCGAATCTTCTTAGACTCGAGAAATCCTTCGAGAAGCCCTTCCTCAGTGTATCCGAAGGGTGATAGGAGTGTTTCCCCAGACCTGCAAAGGAGGCGAAGGTACTCCCATCGATCCACCTCCTCGTCTCCGTGGAGGAAGGCGGCGAACTTCACCTTCCGACGGTAGTCCCTCGTCTTGCGGTCGGTGATGACATACCTCACGTACTCCCCCGGCTCCGCTTTGAACCCCCGGTCCTTCATCTGTCTCAAGGCAGCGGCGGTGTAGTTGAGGACCACGTACTCCTCCAGTGGCTTGGTGACGATTTTCGTTATCACCAGATCCTCCAAGGGAACGCGGTTCGAGAGGAGGTCATCAGTCGCCTCTCGAAGTGCCTGGAGGGCTTCGGGAATGAGGCCTTTGAACTCCTCCGCGTTCCTAGCCTGGCGAAAGACCTCCAGCATGGTGAATTGGGCCTTAACCACGAAGCCTGGGGTGTCGTGCCTCCTCACCTCGATGCCCCGCAACTTCATCTCACCATCCTCGAAGAGGCCATAGTAGCGGTTTAGCGCCCCGACACCGGTAGTCTTGCAGGGGAGGAAGACGATCCACTTGTACACCCCCTCCAGGTCCAAGGGGAGCCCGATAGTGGTGGTGATGTGATCTACCACTCGCTCCACGGAATCGTGCCCGGGCAGTGGCTGAAGCCAGAGGGAGTCGATGATGCCGTGGATGGCCTCGTAGCCGTGATCCTCCGCAATGCCCATACTCTGGACCAAGAGCTCTCGGGCGAAGGCATTGATGGCTTCGTGGCACTCGATGCGGCCGAAGCGGGCATTGGAATATCCAAGATATCCGAAACTTGTTACGAGCATCCACTTCAAGATGCAGTCCCTGGCTGCATACACTTCCTGCTTCGGCCCGGGCTCCTTCTTCTTCCGCTTGTAGTACCTCTTCCTCTCCAACAGGGGTTTGAGGTAGATGGGTATGAGGCCCTCGCGGCGGACACATAGACGATGACCGATGGCGGGCGCCCTTAGGCCATCCCCCTCGCAGCAGGAGCAGAAGATGGTCTCCGGGGAGATGTTGTACTTCACCATGATGTTGGGATAGAGGGAGGCGTAGTCCAGCTCCACAATGCCTTCATGGATGCCCACTTGCGGCTCGAGGATAAAGCCACCCCTATCGCATTGTAGGAGGTCCTCTGCCGACTTGAAAGCCTCTGGAATGTTCTTCTTCCACAGGACTGCGTAGCCCTGTCGATGGGCCTCGTGGACCTGCATGGAGGTGATGGCCGTCCCAGGTGTGAGACGAAGCATCTCTTGAGGAGGGAGGCGAGCGAGGCGAGACATCTCCGCCAGGCCGTGAAACCCGCTCTCCCGGTGGGCGAAGTGGTTGGCATCTAGGTGCAGACGACCCCGAAGGAGGTATTGAGTGGGCTTGTAGACGATCTTGCCGTAGGTGAAGTAGCTCTTCCCCTCTCGGGGGTAGAAGGCCTGGGGCTCCCGACCTAGGAGGAGGTCGACGTCAAGGGTCCGGGCCTTATCGATGAGGTATGGGAGGACGAAGGGGTCGCCATTCCTTGTTAGGAGGATGTCTGGATCCTTCTCTTGGATGGCCCCATGAAGCCATTCGAGAATCTCACCCTCCTTCCCTCCATGGCTCTCCTCACCCAAATGCGCTCTTAACAAGCGGTCTCGATGTCTAGGGAGCCCCTCAGGGGCCTCCACCTCGATGTTCAACTCTAGGGCTTTCAGAGGAGGGAGGTCGTACTCCAGGGCAAAGGGCTCCTCCAGAGCGTGCCAACCACCATTGTACTCCACCAAACCCAGGGGGAGGATGTCGTGCTGGAAGAAGTACCGCTGGGCGCACCTCATGTCCACATCGTACAGGCGATAGTCGTAATAGCGCCCCTCCTTGCTCACCAGCTCCGCTAGGGGATGAAGGTCCCTGTACCTTTGAGGCCACACCTCCAGTACCTCGACAGTTTCCTGGGACTGGAGGTCGATCCTTTTTCGGGTCCACTCTATCCTCTCTACTCTCCTGAGGTTCTCTAGCCTCCTCCTCATCTCCTCCAGGTCCATCCTGCTTCCGTGGACGTAGAAGTTGGGTCGGAACTCGCGGTCCTCAATACGATGGACGCCTTGAGATGTCCAGAGCCACAGGACCACAGAGTCCGTCCTGTAGTCCCCATAGGCGTCGATGATCCAGCCTCGCATTTCTCCTCCCCGCTTCAGAGGGGTCCAAGCTGTCCAGGGGGCCTACTTTATAAAAGGCGGGAGGGAGGGGATGGGTGAAACTGGTCTTCAGAGCTCTTCGCACAACTCGATCTCAGGGCCTTCGACCCTAGAGATCTCCACCTCGCACTTATCCCCCTCGCCTTCCACCCGCATATCCAAGAGAGTATCCCCCAATCTGAGGGACGCAACCCTGAGGTAGCTGGTCTCAGAAGGAAGGAACGGCTTTGCGCTGAGGCGTCCTGATGGAGCATCCGCCTCGATGCCCAACAACCCTCGGAGCATCAAGAAGGGAGCCCCTGCGACCCATGCTTGTATATCGCAGGCTTGGGGGATGGGAACAGGCCTACCTTCACCACCCCGGGCGAAGCCGCCAAAGAGTTCAGGCAGCCTGAAGTGGAATCCCCTGGCGGAATCTAGCAGGCCCTCAAAGAGCGTAGAAGCCTCTTCCTGGAATCCGCACCTCGACATCCCCCAGGCGGTGACGGCCGTATCGTGAGGCCAGACGGAGCCGTTGTGATAGCTGAGGGGATGATACTGCCGCTCCGATTTCGACATCGTCCTGACACCCCAGCCCGTGAAGAAGCTCTCATCGATCAACTTTCGGGCGACTCGCCTTGCCCTCTCCCGAGCGAGGATGCCGCACATCAGTAAGTGGCCAGGATTGGATGTCTGGCTCTTTACCTGTTGCCCCTGACCATCCAGCGCCAACGCGTATGAGGCCTTGGCGGGCATCCAGAAGGCGGCATCAAATCCATCCCTCAGATCGTTCGCAGAGCCCTCCCATCCAGTGGCTCTCTCTTCATCCCCTAAGGCTCTGGCTATTCCCGCCAGTCCCTTCAGGCCCCAGTAGGCGTATCCCTGCACCTCGCAGAGGGCTATCGGAGGCTCTGGCTCCGAACCATCCGGGTGTGTAACGCCCATATCGCTATCCTTCCATCCCTGATGCTTCTGGCCTGGCGGTCTGCCACCCACGTAGCTCAGAAAGCTACCGACTCCACTCTCCATCCGATCTTGAATATGTGCAGCAGCCGCTGCGGCGGGTCGATAGAGCTCCTCACAGAACCCCAGATTTCCCGTCCACAGATACACCTCGCTCAGCAGGCACAGAAAGAGGGGCGTGGCGTCGACGGTACCGAAGTAGGGTGTGTGGGGGATCTGTCCACTGCCAGCCAGCTCCCCTCTGCGCAACTCGTGAAGAATCTTGCCCGGTTCCTCCTCCCGGTGAGAGTCATGCTCCCTACCTTGTAGGGCGGCAAGGGAGTAGAGTATCCCCATACTCAGCTGGGGATTGAGATACACGGTTTCGAGACCAAAGATGAGACTGTCCCTGCCGAACAGAGTGGCGTACCAAGGGAGCCCAGCAGCAGGGACCCTGTGACCGTCCACCGTCATGAGCAGGTCGACGGCGTCGTTCATGGAACGGCCAAGCCAGGCGGCCACCTGCGCATTGTCAACCTCCAACCCGGCCCAGCGCCTAAGCTCCTTAGATCTGTCTCTTTCTACAGACTTTATTACCGATTGGATGGACTCGAGATTGGATGCTGCAGTCGTTCTGCCGATTCCGAAGTCCACCCTCGCCTCGATAGAGGTCGATTCCTTGGGACCGAGGCTCAAGTTCCAGACTGCGGAAGATTTGCTGATGGTTGAGGGCGGCGGTCTGAACAGAATCCGCGTCCAGCGCGAGACCCGGTCCACACCCCTCCACATCCACTGGATGTCCACCTCTCTCAATCTTGTGCTCGGCGCCCGCCGCCGGGACTCCACGATACCACGGACCTCGAAGATGTCCTTGAAGTCGGCGCCCAGAGATAGGGCCAGATTCAAGACCCTGGGACTCCCGCTGAGGTTGTGTATGTGTATGACTTCGAGTAGATGGGATGAGAGGACGATCTCGCGCTTGATGTAGATGTTGGGGTCTCGCCCTTCGCTCCCCTCTTCGATGAGATCTATCCTGACTGAGTAGGCGCTGGGGATTTCCATGCCCGCAAGATGCAACCTACCGTCCCCAAGGGACAGCGCGAATCTATCCAAGTGCCGGGTATCCTCCAGGTATAGTCCAGACCCTTCTTCGCCGGAAATATCCCCGGTTGGATCTATCACGAGAAAGGCGTTGCCTCGCTTCAGGAAGAGTCGGCTGCCATCGGACATATGAGCCCTCGTGCCAGGCGTCATGCAGACAGTTCCCTGGAATCCAGTCCCAGGATGGCGTCGGCCATCCGGATTGCCCGCACTGTCTCTCTCACTTCGTGGACTCGGACGATACTTGCCCCCTTTGCCATAGCCAGGACAGTGGCTGTCAAGCTCCCCTCCAGCCGCTCATCGACTTCCAAATCAAGAACCTTCCCTATGAAGGACTTTCTGGAAGGCCCGATCAGGATGGGCCTCCCCAAACTCCTAAACTCCCCCAGGCGTCGCAATATCTCGAGGTTGTGCCCCAAGGTCTTGCCGAAACCGATACCGGGATCTACGATGAGCTTCTCCTCGTCCACACCGCCTCGAACCGCGTCGGCGACTCTCTCCCTGAAGAAGCGAAGGATGTCGGCGACGACCTCCCTGTATTTGGGGTCCACTTGCATCGTCTTCGGGTCACCCTGCATATGCATGATCACCGCGGGAACGTCGTATCCGGCCACCACTCGTACCATCTCCTCATTCCGCAGACCGGTTACGTCGTTCAGGAAGGAGGCACCCAGGTCCAACGCCTTGGCAGCCGTGTCTGGCTTGTAGGTATCGACGGATACGGGTATATCCAGCCGGTCCACGAGGACCTTGAGGACGGGCTCGAGACGCCTCCATTCTTCCTCATGGGTAATGGGTTCGCTTCTCGGCCTCGTAGACTCCGCCCCCACATCCAACAGATCAGCACCCTCGCGCACCATCTGCTCTCCCCTCTCGATGGCCTGCTCAGGCTGCAGGTATCTGCCTCCGTCGGAGAAGGAGTCGGGGGTCACATTGAGGACTCCCATCACCAGGGTCCTGTTGGTCTCAACGTTCCTACTAGGGAATCGCAGGGTGAAGGATCGTCGCTGATAGTTGGACAGCACGGCCTCCACCTCAGAGCTGATAGCCTCGCACAGAAAGGCCTGGGACCTCATCTTGGCGACGAACCTCCTAAAGTGCAGCATTGTCCCCAGGAGTATGATGTCGACCTTCTCCTTGGAGAAGTCCACGAGCCCCTTTGGAGTTGCGGCATCGCCGCCGGCTCCCAGCATCTCCTGTTTGGCGATGTTGGCCTCTCGGAAGCCCACATCCTGCAGCTTCACTGCCCTGAAGAGACCCTTGCGAGTCAGTATGGGGCGGCCACGAGTTTGCACACCCACACGCTCAATAGCATCCTGAACGTCCGCCTCCTGGGCGAGTTCGAGAACGTGGGCATTGAACATGGATATGGCATGTCCAGAGTTCGCTTAAATCCTCTCGTTACGGGGCCGCGGGGGACGGCTCTCATAGACACTGGAGCCGTCTCTCACCATTGAGCGAGCCAGTCAATCGATGCCCAGGGAA
>JAJISG010000091.1 GCA_022848835.1 Thermoplasmatota archaeon
GAGGGTCTCAGTGGGAGCGGTGACCCCGAGGGATGTAGGGACAGGGTCGTCACACACGACTAGGCGTAGCGGCCAGGCTCTTTTGGTCTTTCCTTGCGAAAAATATGCAATTTACGTAGGGGAATCCTCCTGTGCGGGGACTCTACCGGTAAGCCGTCGCTTTCTGGAAGGCCACCTCAGCCACGCTCGCAGCTTGCCTCGCCACCCTTCGCATGACCTCCAGGATGCTGCTGACCGATAGACAGGCGCCGCACCCTTCCTTTCCCGTTTCAGACTTGCTGACGAAGTCCCTGACCTCCCTCATCCTCTCCTCCAGCCTCTGCAAGGAGAACAGGCACTCGCCAGCGGCATGTAGATCGTTCTTGGTGAAGGCGAAGAGGCCACTGTCGCAGACGGAGATTACGGCATTTCCAATCTCCACGCACTCCAGCAAGGCCGACCTGCTGACCTTCAACTTCGGGAGGCTGGAGACGAGTTCAATCAGGTCACGGCATGTTTCGGCCATGCTCTTGAGGTGTTGAGCGCAGATAGCGTAGCTGACGGCGTCGGAGGCGTCAATCCTCAACCTGTCCGCCAACGATGGCGCCTGAACGATCATCCTCTGCTGCTTGAGGACAATCCAGGACAGCCTCTCCACATCCTGCAGCCTTGTGAAGGACTCTGTCAACTGATCGCCGTCCCTCCTCAAGAGACCGTCGACGATGCGCACCAGAGCGAACCGTAGGAGGGAGTACATCCTCTCAAGGGCCATGGTGATGGAGAACCTCGTGGGATCTATGATGTCCTCCAGCACTGCCCTGCTCTCCGTCTCCTGAACAAGCTCTAGACCTGACACCTTTCGTGGTATCTCCCGGAGGACATCCATGGCTTCGGAATCTATCCTCGGCTGGCAACGGACCTCGATGGTGTTGTATCCGGCCAGGTAGAGGCCGATGAGACGTCGTTGCAGGTCGTCCGCCAGAAGCCCTTCCGGGTTCACCGTGGCCTTCTTCTCAGGGGGTGGATGAGCTGACTTAGACCTCATGAGGAGGTTCCCCTCGCTCGTTAGGTCTAAGGAGACGAAGTCGCCGGGTTGGAGACCGAGCTTGGCTACCCATCGCTTCGGGATTGAAACGGTGTAGGTGCTCCCCCCCAGAACCTGTATCTTCCGAGACTCGCTGCCGGAAGAGGGCACAGAGCCGGATGGTCAAGTAGAGTATAAATATGAATTCTATAGAGTCTTAGGAGAAATGTCTTACGAGAAATCATACCCCCCTCAATATATGTTCGGCACACCTCATGACACGAATATCGGGAGTGGTCCTCGCCGGTGGAAGAGGAAGAAGGCTCGGATCCTATAAGGCGACGGTCCTCCTAGGGGGGGAGCCGCTCGTCCTCCGGCCGCTGAGGGTACTGCAACAGCTGTCTACCAATGTTCTGATTGCCCACGGTGGGGAGGAGCAGCGGCGGGCATTGGAGGCTCTCCACCTGAGGGCCAGACTCGTGGCGGACAGTGGGGAGGGGCCCCTGGGAGGCCTGCTGTCCACCTTCCGGGTCGCTGGGGGGAAATGGGTCCTGGTGGCGCCGTGTGATGCACCCTTTGTGTCCAGGGAGCTCTACGTGGAGTTGCTAGCACGAGCGCAGGGGGCAGAGGGTTCGGTTCCTCGGCTCCGGGGGAGGGAGAACCCCGTGATCGCAGTCTATCGAAGGGACGTCTTCTTGAGAGCCGCTCAGGGGGTCGTGGAGGAGGGAAATCAGTCCATGATGGAACTGCTGCCCAGGCTGAGGCTGTCTTACCTGGAGGAGGAGACGCTGAGGGAGATGCCTTACGGCCTCAGCTGCATCCTCGATGTGGACAGCCCTGAGGATCTGGAGAGAGCGGAGGCGGTCCTGAGATCTCTCCCCTAGTTCGAACCCATCGAATCGCGGCCTGCAACTCCTCTCGAAAGTGCGTGGTTGATATCCCCACGCCCGGGACCTCTCTCCTCGGGAGAATTGGAATGCCGGATGCCTCAAGACTTCAGCGAACCGATTTACGTAAATTCTGTAACACTGTCACGAAACCCTTATCTGAATGTCGCTCCATCCTCCAGGCGTGAGGGACCCTTTCGGTCGGGAGACGACTAACCTTCGCATCTCCCTGAATAGGGTGTGCAACGTCGGCTGCTTTTTCTGTCACATGGAGGGTCAGCCTCCGAATCAATACGACCTGACAGCCGAGGAGCTGGAGAGGGTAGTGAGGACGGCCGTCCGGTTGGGGGTGAGAAAGGTGAAGCTGAGCGGGGGAGAGCCCACTCTTCGCCGAGACATTAAGGAGATCGTGACCCGTCTCAGACCTCACCTAGAGGAGCTGTCCATGACGACCAACGGCTCCCTGTTGTCAAAACTGGCACGTCCTCTCAGGCAGGCAGGCTTGGATAGGATCAATCTCAGCCTCCATACTCTGAAGAGGGACACCTACAAGGCGATAACGGGAGTGGACCTGCTACCAAGGGTGCTCGAGGGTTTGAACGCAGCCCTGGAGGCCGGCTTCAGCGCCGTGAAAATCAACATGGTCCTACTCAAAGGTGTTAACGAATCCGAGGTATGGGACCTGATGGACTTCGCGGCGGAGAAGGGAGCCATACTACAGGTGATAGAGCTGCAGGGACCCCTTCATGAACTGGATGCACCCTCCTTCTGGGAGAGATATGTCCCCGTGAAGCCCTTGGAGGACGAGCTTAGGAGACAGGGAGTACTGGTGGGCAAGAATGAACTCCACGACCGTCCCCAATATCGTGTCCCGGCTAACGGGAGCTCCTTAGTGGTTGAGTTAGTGGGCCCGATGTTCAACCCCTCCTTCTGCGATGGCTGTTACCGCATCCGCCTTACCGCTGATGGGAGGGTGAAGACCTGTCTCTTCGACGAGAGGGCAGAGGTAAACCTCAAGGCAGCCATGACCACGGGCGCGTCGGATGAGGAACTTGTCACTCTCCTAGCCAAGGCAATCCATTCCCGGGAGCCATACTGGAGGGAGGATGCTTGAAGGTCAAGGTGAGGTTGTTCGCATCCTTGAGGGAGGAGGTTGGCCAGGAGCTGGTAGAGCTGGAAGTGCCTGATCAGTGCTCCGTTGACTCCCTGCTGAAGGTCTTCACCTCCCTCTATCCCAAGACGGAGGGGCTTGGTCCCGTCCTTGTGGCCGTGAACCAGGAGGTCGGCGACCTGGGGACCTTGGTGAGGGAGGAGGACGAGGTCGTCCTGTTGCCGCCTGTGAGCGGGGGATGAAGTGAAGAGAATCGTGGAGGAGGACTTCGACGTGGCCTCCGTCCTCCAGGAGCTCAGACACCCTGAGGAGGGAGCCTTGGCCCTCTTCTTCGGCTCTGTCCGAGACAACTCCGCTGGGAAGTCTGTCAGGCGCCTTCGATACGAGGTCTACAGGGAGATGGCTGAGGCCTACATCCGGCGCATCGAGGAGGAGGTGCGGAAGGAGGTGGGAGTGCGAAGAGTCCTAGTCCTCCACCGAACAGGAGATCTGGCTCCGGGGGAGAGGACGATCATGGTGGCCGCAGTGTCCCGTCACCGCCAGGAGGCCTTTGAAGCCTGCCGCAAGGCGCTAGAGAGGGTCAAGGCCGAAGCCCCTATCTGGAAGAAGGAGGTCTACGAAAGCGGGGAAGCCTGGGTGAGACATCGTAACACAGACACACACCAGGAAGATTGAGGCGGTAGTTAGATGGCTGAGATGGTAGACGTAGGGGGAAAGGAGATTGTTTCCAGGTCTGCTACCGCCTCTGGGGTGATTCGCCTTCGGCAGGAGACCTTGGCAGTCATCGCCGCCGGGAAGGTGGAGAAAGGGGATGTCCTCCAGGCGGCGACCCTGGCAGCCATCCAAGGGGCCAAACGGGCTTGGGAGCTCATTCCGCTCTGCCATCCCCTTCGTCTGGACTCTGTCAGACCGGAGGTCTCCTTGGGCGAGGAGGAGATCGTCCTCCGCTGCACGGTTACCGCGATGGAGAGGACGGGAGTGGAGATGGAGGCTCTCATGGCCGTAACTCTCGGCCTTCTTACGGTATGGGACATGGTAAAGGCTCTTGAGAAGGACTCGGCCGGGCAGTATCCCACGACCAGGATCGTGGAGGTGAAGGTGGAGGAGAAGAGGGTGGAGCATGGGGGTTGAGGAGCACCGAAGGCGTGGGCCTAAGTCCGTAGGCTTTGCCGTCATCACCGTCAGCGATACCAGAACGGCCGAGAACGACGAGACGGGGCATCTCCTCCGCGATATGCTCGAGAGGGCCGGCCACCATCAGGATGTTTATCTCGTAGTTAGGGACAGGTTAGAGGAGGTCCAGGGGGCCGTCCGGAAGGCCTTGCAGTCCCCTGGCGTGAACTTAGTCCTGCTCAACGGAGGCACGGGCATCTCCAAAAGGGACATTACTGTCGAGGCTCTGGAACCGCTCATAGACAAGCCGCTGCCAGGCTTCGGAGAGCTGTTCCGGAACATCAGTTTCAGGGACATTGGCCCCGCCGCCATGCTCAGCAGGGCCCTGGCCGGGACGTCCCGGGATAAACTCATCGTCGCCCTTCCCGGCTCCACCGCGGCCGCTCGTCTCGCTACCGAAAAGCTGATTCTGCCGGAGTTAGGACACCTTATCTGGGAGGTGAGTAGATGAGGCCTTTCAAGCATCTGATAACCCTGGAAAAGGCCATCGATATAGCCCTCGGGGCAGTGAGACAGGTGAATCGAGTGGAGGAGGTTCCCCTTTGGCAGGCGGTCGGTCGAGTACTGGCCGGGGATATCGTGGCGCGCCTGGACGTTCCGGCCTTCGACAAGGCTGCCATGGACGGTTTCGCGCTTCGGTCGGAGGACACCCGTGGAGGGGCTACAGAAGAGGTGAGGCTCCACGTGTTGGCGAAGTCCCACGCTGGGGAGCCGTATGGAGGCGTTGTCGCCGCTGGGGAGTGCGTGGAGGTGGCTACCGGATCGTCGGTCCCTCAAGGGTGCGATTCTGTCATCGAGGTCGAGACAGTGGAGCTGGAGGGGTCTGAGATCTCACTCAGTAAGGAGGTGGTGCCCGGACGAAACGTCTCGCCCCGAGGCGAGGACATCAGGAAGGGGGACAAGCTCGTCTTGGAGGGAACGACCCTGGCGCCGGGACATCTGGGTGCGATATCCGCCCTCGGTCTCGTGAATGTCGGGGTTTTCGAGAGGCCCAGCGTGGCGATTTTTGCCACTGGCCGAGAGGTCCGAAGGAGTGGTCCCTTGGGTCCAGGCGAGGTCTACGACGCCAACTCCTACTCCCTGGCCGGCCTGATTCAGGAAAACGGCGGCGCAGTCCGCATCTTTGACCCCGTGCCTGACGAGTTTGATGAGATCAAGACCGCAGTGGCCCAGGCTCGAGAACAGGACATGGTCGTCCTTTCCGGCAGTACCTCAGTCGGTGAGAGGGACTTCCTCAGGGATGCAGCCGCCTCCCTAGGAGAGGTACTCTTCCATGGAGTAGCGGCCAAGCCTGGAAAGCCCCTTCTGCTAGCCCAGGTCGGCAATGGCCTCGTCTTCGGAATGCCAGGGTTCCCCGCTTCCTGCCTGCTCGTGGCTTATCATGTCCTCCTGCCGGTCTTGAGGAAGATGGCCAGGCTGCCAACGGATCTAGGGAAGGCCAGTTCTATTCTGGGTGAGGACATGCCCGTGAAGGACGACAAGACCCAGCTAGTCACCGTCCACATAGAGGCCGGAAGGGCATACAGAGCCTTCAGGAAGGCCGGGAGCATCACCAGCGTCTCCAGAGGAGAGGGCTACGTGGTCATCCCCGACGGGCAGAAGCTCAATGAGGGGGAGTCTGTAGAGGTAATCCTCTTCTGATTCATCGGCTCCTCAACAGCATCCCTCCACTTTCACCGACCCCCCACCCCGCCTTTTAAGGAGTCGAGCGGCTGCGTCTTCTCGGTGGTACACTGCTGGAGGCCCTGGAGGCAATAGGTCCAAAGACGAGACAGAAGCTGTTCGACGCCTTCGGCTCTGAGGAGGATCTGATCAGAGCAGCAGAGGATCTGCAGCTCCATCGCTTC
>JAJISG010000092.1 GCA_022848835.1 Thermoplasmatota archaeon
ACTCCTCTATCCGTTCCACTATGTGTGGATTCTCTTCGGAGCAATCGGTGCGCTCTTGGCTTTCAAGCCCATAAAAGGGAAAGGGAAGAACGCCAAGCCGAAGCTTTGGCATCCTTCGAAGACATCGACCGCTCCGTAGAGCACCGGCGTTTGAGTGACAGACCTCCGTTACGCAGCTGAGACGAAAGTCCCCCAGATGAGGCCCGTAGAGGCCCCAAAATGGCCCGCGGGTGGGGAGTTGGGTTCATCCCCTCATCATTCTCGCCCTCCTGCTGACGGGGTTATGCGAGGATGGCGGACCCGGAGGATGGTAGTGACCCATTTAGTCCGAGAATCGTTACACGAGCCTGAGTATGTTCCCTGGGTCTCGACCTAACTGGCAAGCTCTCCTCGGGGCAGGGGGGATCATGGTTTCCCTTGGTCTCTTCCTTGTCCTAACGGCTGCAATAGGACAGACAGCGCTCGCTTTTGCCCTGTTTGGGTATTCCCTCGGGTTCGTGTTGTTGGGTTTCGGCGTGGCTGTAATGATTGCTGCTCTGGCGTTCTCCCCTCCCGAAGGGATTAGTCGGTTGGCAAGAAGAATGAGGATCGCCCCGGGAATCGTCCTGATCATCGTTGCTCCTCTCGTTTGGTTCCTGCTCATTCTCTTTCCCATCAAGGGCTTCTTCATTCTGACGTACATTCCACCCGTCGCCATCGCGCTATACGGCATATTCATTCTCATCGTCGGATTGGTCGACAGACGGCGAGAAGAGGCGGGGTAGAAGCTACTGCAGAGGACGCATGGTGACCCAGGACAGGAGACCGACCAGCAAGGCAGTGGCACCACCTGCCAGAAGCACTACCCTGCCAAGGCCGGCCTCCAGTCCCCAAGCACTTGATGGATTCACGAAGGCCACATTGAGAAGTCCAACGCCGATGAGGAGACCTCCGACCAAGAGAAACCGTCGAACCAGGTGCTCAGGGATGAGGGCATTCCAACGTTCGGCGTAAGCCGGTAGGACCGATGAATAGGCTGAGACCATATCTCCCTCTGAGCCCGCATCCCACCCGCATCCACTGCTCTCTCTATCTTCGATTTTCCGAAGAGAGAAATCGATGGCCTCTCGACGAACAACGCGATCCGGAGGATGGCGCAAGACTGTGTCCACTTATCGTCTGAGGCACCGCCTCTCGTCCGATAATAGGCCTCTGTCTTTTGATCCATACCGTTTTGCTCGCGACAATCTGCTGAGCGCGATGAGCCCCCGTGTCAGGCACCAGGGCAATCTTGGAGAACTCCTGAGCCTGGATTCGAGCCTTCTTGACCAATGCAGGTGCTACTCTCTTGCGCCCTAATCTTTGATGGCAGGTCTGCCTTCCCTCACCAACTCGTCCATGCACTCCTCGACCTAGTCTGACCCCTCCCGAACTTTGACCGCCGGGCCCACATCGAAGGCGAGCATCTCCTCCCGGTTCATCAGTGCCCGGCCTACTGCCAGAAGGCCGTCCTCCTGGTCCACGACGAGGACCTCCTCCCCGGGTCGAAGGTCGGGGTCGGCATCGGTCACGAACTTGGCAAACACACTGCGGCCCTGTC
>JAJISG010000093.1 GCA_022848835.1 Thermoplasmatota archaeon
GGCCACTTCTCGATCCTTCCCATTCTGCCGGGGTCTAATAATGATTCCTGTATACGAGGCCAAGCCATAGTGGGCTCCTTAGGAGGTCCATGGATCTGGGCCGTAGCCCTTTTAGAGCCCAGGTCGTTGTCGCTTTGATGAAGCTAGACGCCCTACTCCACCCATCATCTCCTGCCGAAATCCCAGCCTTGTCCAGGGCCGCGGAGGAACGGGGCTTCGATGGTTTATGGTTTGGGGAAACTAGCCACGACTCCCTCCTGGCGTCCACACTGGCGGTGGAGCACACCAACAGGCTGGATGTGGGTACTGGCATAACCCTTGCCTTCACCAGGAGTCCCATGGCCCTGGCCTATGCCTGTTGGGATGTCCAGAACATAGCCAAAGGCCGCTTCATTCTCGGATTGGGAAGCCAGGTGAAGGGCCATATGGAGAGGCGTTTCGCGGTCAAATGGGTGCCGCCGGTACCCAAGATGAGAGAGGTTATCCAGTCGCTACGGGCCATCTGGTCCTGCTGGCAGACTGGCGAGCCCCTCAACTTCCAGGGGCGCCACCACTCACTCTCCCTGATGACCCCCTTCTTCGACCCAGGCCCCATCGAGCATCCCGACATCCCCATCTACCTGGCTGCTGTCAACATAGGAATGGCGAGACTGGCGGGGGAGCTGTGCCAGGGCCTTCATGCCCACCCTCTTCACACCGTAGCCTATCTTCGTGATGTGCTAAGGCCAGCGGTGACTGAAGGTGCCAGGAAGACAGGAAGGCCGTCGGATGAGGTCAACTTCGCCGCCTCAGTCTTCGTCGGAGTCGGACGCAATCGCAAGGAGGTGGCGAACTCCAAGGAGGTGGTCAGGCAGCAGGTGGCTTTCTACGCATCCACCCGCACCTACAGGCCTGTACTCGACCTTCACGGCTGGGGGGAGATGGGGGACCGACTCCACATGTTGTCCGTCTCGGGAAGATGGGACGAGATGAGTTCACAGGTTCCTGATGAGGTCCTGGAGGAGTTCATGATCGAGGCCACCTTTCAGGAGCTGCCAGAGGCGGTCAGTTCGAAGTATGATGGCATATTGGACCGGGTATCCCTCTACCTACCCTTCGACCTGAAGGAGGATTGGTGGTCATCCATCATCATGGCCTTCAGAACCTAGTGTACATCTCGCGTGGTTGTGTACGACCAAGAGAGGAAAATACTCCCATCCCACGATATGGCCGGATATAAGGTGTATGAACACGACCATCTTTAGCCCCCTGGCGAAGTAGGGTGCGGCCTCCGTGTCAAGCTTCAAGAGATGCCCGGTCTGCGGGAGTTCAGTCAAGATCGAGAATATTCCCAGGCACATGAATAGGGCCCACCCTGAGTCCAGGGTGGAGTTCAGCGATCAAACAACCGCAGACAGACCGAGGAGGTCCCTCTCCGCTCTCGAGAGAAGGTCACGGACTAGGAAGCTCTGGGCGGCCCTGGTCATAGTCGCAATCGTCGCACTCTCCATCACCATCTACGCGCTTATGCCTCGGGCACCGAGTGGTCCACCACCCAGCATCCAGGTAACGCCCTCGGCCCACAATCTCGGTGATATCCCTCCAGAGCTCGTCTCCGCAACTTTCACGGTGGAGAATGTAGGACAGGGAGATCTGGTACTTCAGTACATCGCTACCTCCTGTATGTGCACCTCCGCCATCTTCAGTTTCAGCGGGAGGAACAGCCCCACGTTCGGAATGCATGACAACCCGGCAGGCTGGAGTGAAACGCTCAAAGAAGGGGAGAGTGGGGATCTCATCGTGACATACGATCCGAACGTTCATCCAGACACGGGCAACATCATTAGGGCCGTCTACGTAGGGAGCAATGACCCCGCCACTCGAGAGGTGGAGGTAACCATCACGGCCAACGTGGTCCGGGGTTGAAGATGCCCAAGTCCGATGCCCAAGTTCTGCATCTCATACCGCGTGGGACCTCATCCAAGAGTCCACGATTCCTTTTCGCCCTACTTGTCTTGGTGGCCTCACTAGTCCTCGTCAGCGGTTCCATTATAGGGCTCTTCCTAACCTCGCCGCCCAGAGGAGTAACTGGCGAGGGCGTTCAGGTCTTCTACAACGAGGCTTGTGGTGATTGTTCCAGATACATCAACGAAGACCTCTTTCCCACCCTCCAGACAGCGGGCTACAATGAGATCCAGCTCAAGGACTACTTGAACGAGCGGCAGCATAGGGAGGAGCTCAACGGGTTCAACGACGCCTTCGATGTGCCCTTCGCTCTTAGATCCCACTTGGCTACCTTCCTCTTCGACGAGAGCACACTCATCCTTCAGGGCCACATTCCCAAGGATCTCCTTCAGGATGCCCTGGAGATTCACGGAGAAGGCAGAGTCGAAATGCTTCTCATCTCCCAGGACTCCATGCGGGAGCCGACGGCCTACAAGATATGGTCTCCGCCGCTCGATGTCGCGGAATACGACATCTCCACGCCGTTGGAGAGATACTTCGAGGAGGCCCCCGACACGCCACAGGAGGAAGGCGACGAGTGGGCCTTTGCTTCCCTCGTGTTGATGGGGGGCCTCCTGGATGGTCTGAATCCATGTGCCATCGCCATACTCCTCTTCTTCCTCTCCTTCCTATACGTAGCCCGCCGACCGAGGGTGGAGGTCCTCCAGATGGGGGTCCTGTACATCTATGCCATCTACCTCATCTACTTCCTCATCGGCTTAGGGCTGATGAGGGCAATCGTGCTGTCTGGCATCGAGCACCTCCTGGCCATCGTGGGCGCCTACCTGGTCATCGCTCTGGGCATTCTAACGTTGGCTAGCCACTACGTGAAGCCGCTAGGGGCTCTCACGAGAGCGCCTCACTCTCTCTGGCAGAGGGCCAAGCCCCATCTGATGCGGGCTACTCTCCCCTCAGCCTTTTTCGGTGGTCTGCTGGTGGGCCTCTGCACCTTCCCCTGTTCAGGAGGCATCTATGTGGCAATCCTAGGCCTCCTGAGCAGCCGTCCCAGCTTTCTCGGTGGCCTGGGATACCTCTACCTCTACAACCTGATGTTCATTCTCCCGCTGGTGATCATCCTGGTTGCAGTCCACAATCGCAGGGTCTCAAGGAGGCTCGCTGCATGGGAGACCGTACACAGATCGCAGGCCCGCCTCCTCTCAGCCCTCCTGATGATTGCGGTTGGCGTCATCATCCTCCTCTTCTTTGTCTAGGTAGGAGGGCCAGTCTGCCTTCGGCGCGGCACATGCCTCCTCGAATCTCCTACTTCCAGGAGACGAGGATCTCTTCCCTCCGGAATACCTTCAGGGCCAGGTAACCCATGCCCAGGTCAACCAGGAGGATCAGGAGGGTAAAGATCAGTAGCTCGAAAAGGCCGAGGGCGAGGACGCCCACCATCGAGCTTATGAATAGGGCGAGGGCGGGGAGTATCACGAGGGTGCCTAGCTGCTGAGAGGCCCTCACGTCGCTAACCCTGCTCGAGATGAGCACGTTGGAGGTTATGCTCAGCGTACAGAATAGAGGGGCCAGCAGGAAGATCCCCACGATCCAGGGTATGGTAGGAAGGGGCCCATAGCCCAGAATGGGGGCGACCAGCCTGTTCGTCAAGAGGATGAAGAGGACGGCGGCCAACCAGGTGACGGCCATAGTCGGGAGGAAGATGGATATGGACTTCCCCAGCAGGAGTTCGCCATCGGTGGTTGGAGTGGCCAAGAGGGGTTCCAGGCTCCTGTTCACCTTCTCCCCAACGAAGCTGTAGCTGGCTATCACCGCGGGGATTGCCGCGGGGATGACTATGAAGAACATTAGGAAGGAGTCCAGAATCGTCAAGACGACGTTGGTGAATTCCTTCCCGGGACTGCCGAGGACGGCAGTGTCCACCAAGTTAGTCGTCTCCACATCTTTGGCGTCGATCAGATTAGACCGGAGCACTATGGAATCCTCCAGGAAGACCCCCTCGAGGATGCTCGCCTCGACGGTGACACCTCTGAGAGTCGAATTCTGGATCCGCGAACCTACGATTACGGACTCGACTATGACGGAGTCCTCGATGCTGACGTTCGCGAGGACCTCACCAACGATGATCTCTCCCTTGCGGCTCCCGGTGATTGTGGGGTTCAGGGGGAGCGGTTGGTCAGTCGGCCCCAGGGTTGCGAGGGGAGTAATGGTTGCGAAGGGCACAATGACGGCGAAGACGATGGGGACGAACAGGAGCGTGAAGACGATGTACTTGTTGC
>JAJISG010000094.1 GCA_022848835.1 Thermoplasmatota archaeon
TGTGCGCCAGGATCGGGCGGTTCAGATCAGGTTACTGGAGGGTCATGTCTGGAACCTTCGCGCCGATTGGGACGAAGCCCTTAGTATCTATAGGTCGGTGGTTGAGGACGCGAGTAATCTGGGGAATGAGAGGCTCGAAGCAGAGGCTCGCAGGCATATCGGAAAGATTCTGGCAAACCAGGGAGATGCTAGGGCTGCAGAGACAGAGCTTGAGAAAAGCCTCAAGATATACTCCAAGTTGAATGATCTGGACGGACAGGCGGAGGTCTACTACAACTTGGGATTCCTTCGAAACCTGAACAGCGAGTTCATGGAGGCCTATCGTAACTTCAGAAGGGGCATGCGGCTCGTCCAACGAACCGGAAATCAGGCAATCACCGCCAAGCTTCTATACGCCTTCGGCGTCAATTACGGGCACAGAGGCAATTTCAAGAAGTCAGTGTCCTACAAGATGAGATCGATGATCATTCTTGAGAGTGTCAGGGATCTGCATCAGATGGCGAAGGTTTACGTCGGGCTGGGCGCCAGCTACGAGGAGCTTGGTGACTTGGACGAGGCTATCAGGTTCTTCGATAAGGGAATCGAGGTCTCCAGGCACATAGGCGATCAGCGAATTCTGGCCTATGCCTTGCAGAATGCGTCAAGCATCTACATACACGATGAGAACTTCGACGGGGCAAAGGAGCTGATTGAGGAGGCATCTGCGATTTTTCACAGACTTGGAGAGAAGAGAAAGATAAGCTGGTCCCAACTCTACATGGGCGTGATCGACTTCGTGAGGGGCAGTACTGATAGGGCAGAGGAAGCCTGGAAAGAGGGGCTGAAGCAGCTCAAAGCTGCCAAGGATAAGAGGGCGGTGGCGCTTTTCGATCTAACTCTGGCAAGGTTCTACTTGGATAGTGGAGATGTCATTTCGGCCAAGAAGTACCTGAAAGATGGGGAGAAGGTGGCCAAGGGTATCGGTCATGCGGTGATACTGGAACGCATAGCGGGAGAGAAGGCGAATATCGACGCTATCTCAAAGGGTGAGACGAAGCCCGAGAACGTCAGGAGAGTTTCGAGACCTAGCTATCGCTAGCACTGCCTATATCTCGCGCCTCAGGCATGCTCGGATCAGAGCTCAGTTGGGATCATCGGTGGGCGGACGGGGCCCATTCATCGCTTCTCACCCCCGCCCGTAGAGTGAGTTCAGATTCTATCTAGATTTCAGGAACATTTCCCTTTTGATGAGATGAGAGTGACATCGAGCTTATTTATGCTGAGGCCGATGGTGGAATTCGTGTATGAGATTCTAGAACGGCGCGGTATGGCTCGCATAGGTTTGTTGTCCATCTCGGAGTTGCAGCTCGCGACGCCAAACGTACTTTTCGTGAGGGCTGATGCCAACACATCGATGGACTGGGTAGAGGCCTATCTCTCAACGGAGAAGATCGAGAAGGGCATCCTTATTGATGACTTGCCCGATGGCGACCCGAAGAGCGATCTTCCCCTGTCGAAGCCGCTCTCGCAGGATATGCTCGAGTTCCCCTTTCAGGAGGGTAAGGGCGACGTTTCATTCCTCTCGGAGCCACGCGAAGCAGCCAAGGCCCAGAAGGAGATTGTTGCCCTGCAGAACACCGTTGAGTTCCTCCGATATCCGGGAGAGTTCGTCCGCGCCTTCATTACCTTGAGGGAGGTCGCGGGCTATCAAAGGGCAATCTACGCACCCCTCCTCGCAACCCCTGCGAACCTGCCCCTCCTCACCTACTGCGGTATCGACCTTGTGGACGTCCTCAGGGTCTACTACGATAGTCGGAGAGGTTACTTTCACAGCTCTGAGGGCCGGCTTCCTGTGGATGAGTTGGATGAGTGGCCCTGCATGTGTCCAGCCTGCGAGAACCAGGACCTTCTGGAGCACAACCTCCGGGCCATGACCACGGAACTCCGCAGGTCGAGAGGGGCCATCCGGAGGGGAGACCTTCGGGAGGTTGTGGAGCGAAGGGTCGCCAACGATCCATGGATGACCGCGGTCCTGAGAGAGCTAGATTACCGCTGTTACGAGTGGCAGGAGCTTCACTTCCCAGTTGTCGGTCCGACTCTCAGAGCCTACTCCAGGGAATCCCTCTTTCGGCCCGAGGTCGTCAGGTTTCGGAGAAGGTTGAAGGAGAGGTACCTGAAGCCTGCGTCCGCTCAGGTGCTCCTCCTTCTCCCATGCTCGGCTCGAAAGCCATACTCCGCTTCCAAGTCTCATCGCATCTTCCGGTCGGCCATTCGCGCCTCCGGCAACCAGTGGGCAGTGCATGTAGCGGTGATCACATCCCCCATGGGGCTCGTCCCCCTGGATCTGGAGCTCTTTTATCCTGTACAGCACTATGACGTCCCCGTCACGGGTGACTGGAGCAGGGATGAGGCCTCCATTCTAGAGGAGGACATCAAGGCGTTTCTCCATGTCAACGAGTACGCGTCGATAATCGTCCATCTCGGGTCTGAGGCCGAGCTGGTAGAGTCCGCGGTCAACAACGCGCTGGTAAGCTCGAGGGAAGAGCCCCGATCGGCTGAGGCTTTGGAAAGACTTCAGGTAACCTTGAAGGAGGCGACCTCCTCGATGCCCATTGTCCCTCACTGGAGGAGGCAGGCCGAAAATCTTCGGTCGATTGCAGAGTTTCAGTTCGGGAGAGGTGGGAAGGCTCTGGTGGCGGAGTGTAGCACAAAGGGCAGATATCCCAACCTGCGGCTGTTCAGAGATGGGAAACAGGTGGCGGCCCTCACGCGGAATAGGGGGATGCTCTCCCTGACGCTGTACGGAGGCGAGATTCTCGCTGATGCGGACCTTCACTGCGTTGAAATCGATGACTTCTATCCGGAGGGAAACGTCTTCGCCGTCGGTGTACTGGATGCCCATGAGGACATTCGGATCGGGGACGATGTGGTCGTTAGGCACGGCGAAGAGGTCAGGGCCGTGGGCGTGGCGAGAATGAGCCCGAGGGAGATGAGGAGCAGTGACCGCGGGGAAGCGGTTCGAGTGCGTCACAGACGGAAGAAGGCGAGGAGCTAGCTCACACGCTCGAATCCAGCGGTACTCGACCTCAACCTTCACTTTCAGTGACCCCCCACCTTCGCCCTCTTATATGCCTACCCTGTGCAAGAGATTGAGAGTATGGACGAAGAGGGATGTTACAGCTGGGAAGAGGTGTACAGGGCCTACGGATGCTCGCCCGTATACAGTGTCGAGGATGAAAGTGACGAAATGCACACTTCTGCCCCTACAGCTGCTCCACGATCTGAAGACTATCAGTCAGATGGCTTCGTGGAATTAGACTTCAGGTTCAAGGCCTCTCGTCTCGTGGAGGTCCCGGTTCCGACGGCCTAACGTTGCCCCCATCCCTATGGTAGGCAGGGTCGCTGGCCTTGCCTATCTCTCCTTTTGGCCTCGGTAAAGGTTAAAACGTCCATTGTTTCTATTCATCCTGAGCAGGCGTAGTCTAGTCTGGTTAGGACCTTGGCCTTCCAAGGATTCGGAGCTAGCCAATAGCCCGGGTTCGAATCCCGGCGCCTGCATCGGCTTTTTGGCTGACATCATTTCCCACTTGGGTTTCTCAATGAAGGCAGTCTGGGCGTGAGACACCCTTTCTTCAAAATGCCATTCGCCAATATGAAGAAAGCTACCAGCAGAGCGTCATGATGGCCATCTGGCGAGCCCCATTGGACGCACATTCCGTTCCACTCACCCCTCCCCCAGCAGGGCTCATAGTATCGCCCCCGTTATCCTAGGCCGCGGTCTCTCCAGAGGAAAGCATCACTAGGACTGCTATGATGACAGAGGCTATGGCGAGTACCATGCCATAGGTTACGAAGAACAATAGGGTGGTGTTCAGGTAGACGGAGCCCTGAAGGAACACCTCTGTCGCAGGCAGGGCCCAGGCTGATATGGCGAAGATTGCCGATAGAAGGCCAACGGGCGCAGCCAGCAGGGACTTGATGTCTCTCCTGAATATCTGAAGGTCGTGGTACTCCTTAAGGGTCTGGTGGAGCCACTGGGCCTTCGAGCTGTTGGGCCTCTGTTCGAATTCCTCATTTGCTGCCACCTGGATCTGTGAGACATTCACAGGTAGGTAATTGGGCTCTAGGGCTTCACGCATGGACTTGACAAGCCGTTGCGAGGAGGCGTCGACCCTGTGCATGGTAAGAATTCCGGAGATCATTATGATGGCCAGGGCAAAGGCACTTCCCGTGAGAATGCCGTTGTAGGTCCTGAAGGAAGTTAGAGGCGCGTATTCGTATCCAGTAGCTCGGGCTGTGTAAAAGGAGAGTGCAATAGTGGCAATGGATCCCGCCCATATCGATGCAGTAACTATCTTCAGGAATCTCCGATTCTTGGGCATAGAGTCCCTTTGACATGTGTAACCTTATTAACCAGACCATCTGAGTGTAAGAATCGATAATGAAAATAACACCTCAGAAAACGTTGCCAGAGGGACTTGCCATGGACATCAGAGAGGGTTCCCATCTATTCCCGAGCTGCCGAGACATGAAACGGGTGAAGCCAGCAGGGACTCAAGACCAGAGAGACAGGAGGGGGAGCTCCACCCTCCCGGGGAGACTCCTATGTACTCCTTCCCGCTGCAACCCTTACCGCTGGTCTCACTGTGCTTCCAGGCGGTTTCTCACTACGGATTCCTCTCTTGGGGAAGACGCCGACAAATGATGGTTTTTCACTGTATCTTCAACACCCAGAAAAGGTCTTATAGAGGCTTTCCCCATACGCCCCGAGGAAGGGATGGGAATGCCAATCCGCAATTCTCCAGTTAGAGAGTTCTCTCTAGTTAAGGCAAGAAAGTATCTCCGAAAGACCGCGCGCGATCTATCCTCCGGCCACAGAGATAGGGCCAGAGCGAAGTTTCGCTCAGTCATCAGGGACCTTCCTGAGACCTCTCAGCCCTTCACTCCCAGTCTCAGGAAATTCGTGTTGGAGGCATCCAGCGTAGCCAGCAGACTCGATGGGTCGAGCAGGATTGCCGGCCTTCTTAGGGGTTACCTGAGCGACCATAGAGGTGATCGAGAGGCCTGGCTCGCCTTGGCCGAGGTTCTCGTCGCCTC
>JAJISG010000095.1 GCA_022848835.1 Thermoplasmatota archaeon
ATGCGATGAGGTATCATCCCTTCTATCGGGGTAAGGTGGAGGTGAACCTGAAGGTCCCTGTGAGAAGCTTCGATGACTTCGCCATCTGGTACACCCCAGGCGTCGCAGAGCCGTGCAGGGACATCGGGAAGCACACCGATAGGGTATATGATCACACGAACAAGGGGAATTCCGTTGCCATTGTAACGGATGGGACCAGGGTGCTGGGTCTGGGAGACATAGGTCCCAAGGCAGCCCTTCCGGTCATGGAGGGCAAGGCCCTACTGTTCAGGTATCTGGGAGGGGTGGATGCCTACCCGATCTGTCTTGACACATCGGATCCTGATGAGATCATACAGGCAGTCAAGTGGTTGCAGCCTGCATTTGGGGCGATAAATCTAGAGGATATTGCGCAGCCGAAATGCTTCCACATCCTGGACAGGCTTAGAGAGGAAGCGGAGATTCCCGTCTGGCATGACGACCAACAGGGGACAGCCACGGTCGTCCTGGCTGGGGTTCTCAATAGTCTCAAGGTCGTTGGCAAGAAGAGGGGCGAGGTTTCCGTCTCGATGATCGGCGCGGGGGCTGCTAGCATCAGGACAACGAGGCTCCTCATCACCGCGGGCTTCAACCCCGGCGACATAATCATGGCCGACAGCAAGGGAATCCTGCATGAGGGGCGAAAGGAGCTTCGGGACTCGTACCCGGAGAAGTGGGAGATGTGCAAGACGACCAACCGGGAGGGTAGAACCGGTGGCATCCATGAGGCCATGGTAGACACCGATATCGTCATCGCCTTGTCGACGCCTGGACCTGGAGTGATAAAGGCCGAGGACATCGAGAGTATGGCCCACGATGCCATCGTCTTCGCGTGTGCCAACCCCATCCCTGAAGTCTGGCCTTGGGAGGCCAGCTCGGCAGGGGCCAAGGTAGTCGCCACCGGCCGTTCAGACTTTCCGAATCAGGTGAACAACTCCCTGGGATTCCCCGGCATCTTCCGAGGGGCCCTGGATGTGAGAGCTAGGACCATAACGGACGAGATGTTGATTGCCGCGGCGAAGGAGCTGGCCCGCATAGCCGAGGAAAGAGGCTTGGCCACGGAGCAGATACTTCCCACCATGGAGGAGTGGGAGGTCTTTCCCCGTGAGGCTGTAGCAGTGGGAATGATGGCACAGAGGGAGGGCGTCGCCGCTAGGAAGGTCTCGAAGAAAACCCTCTACGAGGAAGCCCGCGACCGCATACAGAGGTCTCGGGACATCGTGCAGAAGTGCATGGAAGATGGCTTCATACTGGAGCCTCCCTCGGAGGAGACTGTCATCTATGGAGCCTAGGTACTCTGGTATTCTGGAGCTTCGCTTGAGCTCGAAACGTTTCTAGGTGGGGGAAACCGCTGATCTCATACAGAGGGCGGTCATGCTGCGGTCAGTGGATGCCCCTGAGCCTGAGCTGCGAGGCAAACCGTCTCTCCGAACAACAGGGTATCTCCTAAGGTGTCCTGAGGTTCAATAATCCTCACAGATCCGTGGGACGGGTGGGGTTGGCTATCAATATCTATTCAGCTCCGCCGCTCGAGAAGGGGGAGGCCTCCCGCTGTTTAGGTCTCCTCATACCACGCCAAGACATGTAGAGCAGCGGGATAGCCGCCACTGGCGCGACCAGAGCTAGAATCATCCAGACAGTGTTCATAAGGACTCCAGGCTGACTATCCTCTTCAGCAGGACCGGGAGCATCACCCAAGGTCCCTGTCGATTGGTCTCTAAAGCCACCCTCTCCAGAGAGAGGAAAATCCCCGAGAGCGGGCTCCCCTAGAGTCGAGCTGAGACCTGCGAAGACAGCCGCCACGGCAACCATGAAGAGCACGATGGAAGACGCGAGGAGTATGACGATCTTGGTGTTGTCGTTGGGATTGAGGATATCCCTGGTCTTCCAGGACAGCCCGTAGTACACGAAACCATGATCATCGTATCTCTTGACCAGTTCACCCTCTGTCAGCTTCTGCAGGTGCCGATAGACGGCCGCCTTGTCGATTCCTAGGGCCTCCGCTAGCTGGGAAACCGTCCGCCTCATAGGCTGCATGGCTCGCAGGATTTCCAGGCGAGTGTCGGAAGCCAGGGCGAAGAGCGCCTTCTTGTTCAACTCTACACGCATCTTTCCAGCCCCGTTAGGGTAAGGGCGTTTCTGGGCCATAAAGATGGCTCTGCCGGATCGCGTCAGTCCTCTGTCTTTCATGACTATGAAGCATATACCAGGTAGCCGATGAGAGACTGATCCTCCAGGGCGTTCGCCTTGACCATCGAGCTCGAGATGGTGTATAGGTAGTCCCCTATGTACAACGCTCTCTGAATGGAGTAGGGGGAATACTGGGAAGGAGAGTCTCCAGAGCCCTCGAGATGCGATATCGTGCCCAGCAATTCGAAGCCCCCCTCTGGGGTCACGGAGACAAGATACACCCCCTGCCACACGTGCTCCCCATAGGCAAAGGGCGGGAGGTCATCAGGATACTCATCTGGGTTGGATTCCACAAGGTCGACCGGGAGGACGATCAACCCAAGCGACTCGATGTAGAGGAAGGCCTTGTGGTCCCATAGGACTGGGGAGGAGGTACCCCGATCGCCGATGAGGTACTTCGCAATCTCCTTCGGTTCGCCAACCTCGGTCACATCGAAGAGGGATAACTTGAGCCCCTGGAACCAGGCGAAGTCCCCCTTTTCCGCTTCCAGAGTCTCCTTGCCAACTCCGAGGACGTGGTGCTCATCGATCGGGTGCAGATACTCAGAGAAGCCGGGTATCTTGAGGTATCCCAGAACCTTTGGCTTGGATGGATCTGAGAGGTCTATCACGAAGAAGGGATCCACCTTCTTGAAGGTGACCATGTACAACGCATCTCCCACAAACCTGGCTGAGTACACACTCTCACCCGGGGCTAAGCCCTCCAATGCGCCTACCAGTTCCAGTCCCTCATCCAAGACATAGACGTTGTTGGACTCGGACCAGCCACTGGTGGTAACGACTCTCAGGTAGCGGAAGCGCTCGTCCATGGAGAACTGATTCAGGAGCGACCCGGGGACATCCCCTCCAGCGGCAACCCGGAGCCGCGTCCCATCAACGCCTATCCTGTAGATAGACGTGAAGGGACCGTCAAAAGCGGAATCTTGATTAAACGGGCTCCTTATCAACACATCTCCACCGCTCTTGGAGAAGGTGATGTAGAGGTTCTCATGGGACATGTACACGGTCGAGGCATAACCGGCGATCACGGAGATGTAGTCGAAGTCATCCCCGAGCGGGTCTATGGCCAGGATGTTTGTGAAAGAGCTTGCGTCCTCTGCGGCGGGATCGTAGAATATCCGCTGCAAGTCGAAGCCATCGCATCGGGAGTCCGTACAGATCTCCGGATAGGAGTAGTCGTCATCCCTCTCCAAGATGTAGGCCTGTGTGATTACATAGATATGGCTGAACGCCATCCTTGAGGCCTGGAAACCTCCAGTAATCTTGTAGGAGTGCAAGAGCGAAGGACTCTCGATGTCGAATGTGTCGAAGACGGAGACGTAGGTCCTAGAGCCAGGTGGACTCCAAGATCGCGGCTCAAGAGTGACGATACCAGTGGTCGGGATGACGATGTCGCCATAACTGCTGGAGATTACAACCAGCCTATCCTCCAGGATGAAGAGTCCAGCTATCCAGAGGTGCTCCGCACTGTCCTCCGCACTGTCCTCAATCAAGTCCCACCTGGTTATCTGAGAAACGATGGCCATCTCCTCTGGCGGATAGGCCCTGAGGACCGTCACGCCGTCCTGATTGCCGATATAGAGGAACTCGCCATCGGTCTTCACCATGTCGGACTCATCGACCCCCTCTACCTGGACGTTGGTTCCGGAGTAGTCCCTTTCACCACCGAGGGTAGCTGTGGCTGGGATCACGTCCTCCATGTCAAGGAATCCACCGCCAACAGCCAGGGATCTGGATTCCAGGAAGGAATCGAGCTCCGCCATACTCCTAAAGGTGGACAGAGCGACCTGCTCTCGACCACCAATGAATACGGCGACGTAGG
>JAJISG010000096.1 GCA_022848835.1 Thermoplasmatota archaeon
CCGCCCGGAAGTCGAAGCTGGGACCGAAGTCTACGGCCTGGGCGTTCCTGTCAACCACTGCCAGGCTCGGGTCCACCATGAGGGCGGTCCACACCTCCCTCGGGGTCTCATAACCTACGGCCACCATATGGAACGTGAACTCGTTTCTATTGGCGAAGTCCTGGGTAACACCCACGATGGGATAGGACGTGACATCGAGCCGCGTCGATTCCACCGTCACTCTTGACAGCAGGAGATCGTCGTGGGACTCGACTCTCCCCGACAGCCCTGACAAGCTCAACCTCTCATCGAGGTCGTCCAGAGTGGCGAAGGGGTTGGCGAAGCCGATGGTGTCGTAGCCTCCCGACTCCATTCTGGCGAAGACGTCCACGGTGGACCCCGTCAGGGCCATGACCATGCTCATCACGGTGATGGTGAACATGATGAGGGCGAACATCGTCAGTATGACCCCGGTCCTGAACTTCTTGACCATGGGATAGGCGATTGCTGCCTTGACCACCGGCAGGTTCCTGCTCGACCTAACAAGTCGAGGGGCTAGCTTGAGGAGGGATTCGCTGTTGGCCATGACTGTCAGGACACCGCCCGCCACCAGAAGGAGACCCACAATCACGAATATCGAGATGGAGACCTCAGACTCCGTCACAAGCTTGTAGGGGCTCAGAACCCATGCGATGGTGAAGAGGCCGGCCGCGGTGAGGGGCAGCCTCGGGCCCAGCCTGCGGACGCTCGCCTGCGCCAGTCCTAGGGCCACTAAGGGTGCGCCGATCACGTAGGCCATCTCGCTTGTCTCAGACAGACCGTAGTAGAGGGAGAAAGCGCCGCCGCCGATCAGGATGGCTGCGGTGAGTATCTCCAGTATTGTGGCCCTCTCTGCAGGCGGTTCCGGCAGGTCCCTTATGGCCCTTACTATGTTCAGCTTGCTGATTCTCCATGAGGCCAGGGCGATGGTGAACAGTGTCAGGAGGAGGCCCAAGGAGAAGGCCGTCATCAAGCTCTCCAGCTCGTATACTATCCGAAGGTCCCGGGCGAAGAAGGTGAATATCCTGCGGAAGGCCTGCATGATGACGGTGGCGACACCGAGGCCGGCGAAGGCACCGAGGACAGAGGAGGCCAGGGCGTACAGGAAGCCCTCGAAGATGAAAGCCTGGACCAGGTGGCTCCTCCTCATGCCTAATGCCCGGGACATCCCCATCTCTGTCTTCCTCTCCTCAGCCATCATGGAGAAGATGTTCATGATCAGGAGGATACCGGCGATGATCGTGAAGGCGCTCATCAGTGTGAAGAGCTGAGTGAGCTGCCCCAGGAGACTGCTGAAGAGCTCTATGTTGTCCCTCTTGATGGCCTGGATGGTGAAAGGGTGACCCTCTCCCAGCACCGCTTCCAGGTCGGCCACGGCGTCATCCGTCGCCAGATGACCGTCCTCGACGCCGCCGACGTTGGAGACCATGATGATGTTGATCTTGCCCTCCTGGCCGAGGGCCTGCTGGAGGACCGACAGCGGGAGGAAGATGTTCTCGGCGGTGGCCCACCCTCCCCTTCCCGTGTCCTGGACAACATCCCTGACG
>JAJISG010000097.1 GCA_022848835.1 Thermoplasmatota archaeon
GAACATCCTGGCCAAACCGGGGAGAAAAGCTCTGGTATTCAGAGAGACTAATTTCAGCCAGCGGTTTACCCTTTTCCTCGGCATAGCTTACCAGTTTGGCCACTATCTTGTGGGCGGTGCGGAAGGGCTCCCCCTTTTTCACCAGGTAGTCGGCCAGGTCAGTGGCCAGAATGTAGCCCCGCTGGGCGGCCCGCCGGGTATTATCCGCTTTAACCCGCAGTGTTTTCACCAGGCCGCTAAATACTTCCAGGGTAGAGAGCAGGGTATCTACCGTATCAAAGAAGCCCTCTTTGTCTTCCTGTAAGTCCCGGTTGTAGGCCAGGGGGAGGGCTTTCATCGTGGTCAGCAGGGCCATAAGCCGGCCGTAGACCCGTCCGGTCTTGCCCCGTGCCAGCTCGGCGACATCGGGGTTTTTCTTCTGGGGCATCAGGCTGGAACCGGTGGCGTAGGCCTCGTCCAGCTCAACAAAATCAAACTCGGCGGAAGACCAGAGGATAATCTCCTCGGCCAGGCGGGAGAGGTGCATCATACTCAGGCTGGCGGCGGTAGACTACGGTGAGACTATCGACCTCGGGGATGTGAAGCTCAGGACTCTCCACACGCCGGGACACACTGTGGGGAGCATCTGCCTTCTCGGGGAGGATGGGTCCCTCTTCGCCGGCGACACTCTCTTCGCTTATGGAGGCATAGGGCGCTGGGATTTGGAGACGGGAAGTCTCTCGGATCTCCTCTCATCTCTGAAGCTCTTGGAATCCTTGGGGGCGGAAGACCTCTACCCCGGCCACGGACCCGCCATCAGTGGAGAGGCGGGAGAGCACCTTTCCATGGCCATTGAGATGGCGGAGGCCTTTCACGAATGAACTCCCAGACTGCCCGGGTGGTAAGGGCGAGAATGGTCGATGGCCGCTGGGAGCTGGAGGAGCGCGACCTCATGGAGGCCATCGAGGTCCTCAAGTCGGGAGGATTGGTGGTGTATCCGACAGAGACCCTCTACGGTCTAGGCGTCGACCCCTACGATGAGGAGGCGATTGACCGCCTCTACAAGGTTAAGCAGCGGCCGCGGGGAGACCCAGTGGCGGTCCTCGTCTCGAGCCTGGAGGAGGCCGAGAGAATCGCCCAATTCTCGCGCCAGGCCCTGAAGATATGGGAGGCTTTCATGCCGGGTCCCCTAACCCTGATATTGAAGGCCAAGCCGGAAGCCCCGTCGTTCGTCGTCACGAGGAAGGGTGCCTTGGGTCTGAGAATGCCGAAACACGAGGTTCCCCTGAATCTCGCACTAGAGTTTGGCCCCATCACGACATCGAGTGCCAACATCCACCACGGCCTATCGCCGAGAACCTTGACGGAGGCCCTATCTCAGCTGGGGGGGCAGGTGGCCCTCTACATAGACGCTGGACCCTGCCCGCTTGGGGAGGAGTCCACGGTCCTGGACCTTACACTGGATCGGGCAATGATTAAGAGGGAGGGGGTCCTAGCACGGGAAGAGCTGGAAAGGTATGGATGAGGAGGTTCTGGAGAAGCATAGGCTGGCAGGCAGGATAGCGCGTCAGGCTCTGGAGTACGGCCTAGGTCTCATAGAGGAAGGCGCCAGACTTCTGGATGTCGCCGAAGAGACGGAACAGATGATTCTGGATAAGGGAGCTCTGCCCGCGTTTCCGACGAACATATCCATCGATTCCCAAGCTGCACACTTCACGCCGCGTCACAACGATGGCGATCTGGTCTTCTCCAGGGGAAATCTCGTCAAGCTGGATATCGGTGTTCACATAGACGGCTACTTGGCGGACAACGCTAGGACCAGAGAGGTGGGAACGAGGAACTGGACGGATCTGATTAAGGCAGCCGACGAAGCGGTCGCCACCGCCGTAGAGGTGATACGTCCAGGGACACCCATCAGCATGGTTGGCGCCGCCATCGAGAGGACCATCAGGTCGCATGGATTCAGACCCATCGAGAACCTCACAGGCCACAGCCTGCGCCAGTACACTCTCCACGCGGGCAAGAGCATCCCAAATGTAGAGAACCTGCGTGATGAGAGATCGATGCAGGAGGTCGAGGCATGGGAGAGCTATGCCATAGAGCCCTTTTCAACCAACGGCTCGGGTCGCGTACAAGGCAAGAGGATGAGCAACATATACAGGATTGTGGATTACCGGGAGAGCGGCGTCAAGGAGGCCGACAGCCTCCTCGAGAAGGTCTACCAGGATTTCAGGACCCTCCCCTTTTCTGAGAGGTGGTGCTACAAGCTGGAGGGAAGGGCACCCTACCATCTGCGGAGACTCGTGAGGAAGGGTATCATCATGGGATATCCGATTCTCGTCGAGGCGGCCCAAGGAATGGTCGCGCAGAGTGAGCACACCGTGGTGGTGACCGAGGACAGCTGCGAGTTGACCACCGTGCTTTGAATCGCCTGCCTCGAGTGAAGAGACAAAAGATGACCATCGCGTCACAAACTTTATTTATGAACGGCCGTAATGGAGTAACATCCCCGGAAGGGAGGGGAGATTGACACAGATAAAGAGATTGGTTCTGGATGTGCTGAAGCCCCACAACCCCTCGATAATTGAGCTCTCTCGGAAGCTCAGTGTCCTCGAAGGCGTCCTGGGGGTCAACTGCGCCCTTGACGAAGTCGATCAGGAGACGGAGAGCGTGAAGATAACCATCCAGGGGACCGACATCGACTACAACAAGGTTGAGGACGTGATAAGGGAGAGCGGGGCCGCTGTCCACTCCATCGACAGCGTCTCTACGGGAAAGGTGCTCGTGGAGGAAGTGAAGACCCCTCAGGACCTGTGAGCCCTGATCTCCTGGGCTACCGACCTGATGATAGCGGTCTTCCTCCCGCCGCCCAGTATCAGGACCCTTCCTTCCCTTTTCCGGGGCCGAGATGGATGGGCCACGCCGTCCTCCGACTCCACCCTGTATCCTAGCCTCTTCGCCGCGTCCCTTACCTCCTCCAGGGTAGGCGCCGGGGTGGCCAGGTTCTTTGATACCCTCCTACCCTCCTCCCTGGACCTGGAGGAGTCGAAGTAGGTTGGATAAAGGACCACGATTAGGTCACCCCTGGAGACCACAATCCCAAAGAAGGAAACAGGTGTTAAAAACGTGTCGAATTCCAGTCCTTTAATCCTCGACCGATTTCAAGAGGACGGCGTTGACGGCCCCCGTCTGACCAGGCCTGGAGGTTACCTTGGCGATTCCTCTCTCCGTCTCGATGGTGGCCCCTTTAGTAATTATGTTCCTGGTGACGTAGTGAGGGTTGGCAGGGTTGCTTTTCACAGAGAGGATTCTGACCCTCTCCATCTTCCCCGTACTGGGATCGAATAGGTTCGCCCACTCTCCCCGCAGAAGGCGGACCTTCGTATTGCCTCCGAGGGTTCTGATGATCTTCGCCCGCTCCTCCCCCAGGGTGGCAAACTCCTTCTCCCTTGCGATCTCGCGCCTCCTCTTCTTCCGGATAGGCCTTAGCATTCCACCGCTCGGTTTTCTCCTCGATCTCCCTTGCCAGAGAGCCATGCCTCCTCCATTACGTCCTACTGCAGATAAAGCTTTACGGGAGGAGGGTGACCTCCACCTCATCCTCAACGTCGATTACGGCAGCGTATCCACTGAAGGCCGGGCCTGGGTTGACGTAGGTAATGCTACCCCTCTCCACCCCTCTTCCCTCGTGAATATGGCCGCAGAGAACCAGCTTGGGGCGAAACTCGTCCACCAGCGCACCCACTGAAAGGCTTCCAGCGTGTCCGGACGAGGGAACCACGTCGACGTGACCTCTGGGAGGGGCATGGGTGGCCAGTATGGCACCCCTCACCATCAGTCGCCTCAGGGAGATATCGACCTCCTGCTCAGATATCTCGAAGGGGGTGTGAAAGGGCGTCGGCGTGGAGCCGCCCAGCCCGACGATGAGCTCACCCTGAAAGGCCTCCCTCTTCCCATGGAGGTTCACCCCCATACTCTCCAACAGGGACACAATCCCGGGAGGATCGCAGTTGCCTGGGATTCCTAGGGCCTTTCCGGGCAGCCCCTCGAAGAACCTGCGAGCGTAACTGAGGGGTCCGAAGTTGGTTATATCCCCAGTCACCAGGACGAGGTCGGGGGAGTGCTCCTGAATAAGCTCCCTGCTCTGGCCTACGCACTTTTCGGATCCGTGGAGGTCCGTAAGGTGGAGTATTCTCATGGTTCCGCGTCAGATGACAATCCCGAGGGTCAGATCACCGTAGAAGAGGTAGTAGGAGACGATGTAGCCCAG
>JAJISG010000098.1 GCA_022848835.1 Thermoplasmatota archaeon
GGTGGCAGAGGAGCCGGTGGCAGAGGAGCCGGTGGCAGAGGAGCCGGTGGCAGAGGAGGAGGTTAAGGAAGCTCCCCCGGCAGAGGCGGGGACCGAGGAAGCGGCTTCTACTTCCTGACAGCTTGCGCAATACGCCCTCTCAAACGTGCCCTATCTGGTTGACTCTCAATAGTGTAAGAGGCTACCAGCGTGGGCGAGGTTTCTATTACAGAATCCAGGCAGAGGCGAAAGTAGGCATAGACCTCAGCTTTCTTCCACGCTCAGGAGTTCCTTGAGGGCCCCCTTGACATAGAGCTTCACCATCCTCTTCCTCCAGTAAAAGTGACCATCGGCGTTGTCTAGGGGCTTCGCGATAGTGAAAGCGGCCTCCGCGACAGCCGCCACATCATCCGCAGAGGGTCTCTTGTCCACTAGGATAGCCTCGGCTTCTCGGACTTCAACTGGCCCAGAGGCCACGGCCCCCAAAACGAGTCTGAAGCTATCCACAACTCCCCTCTCTCTAAGCCTCAGGGAGACGGCGACGCCTAGGATTGGGAAATCGAAGGAGCCGCGCCGCCTCAGCTTCCAGTAGGTGGTCCTCCAGCCATCGGCAGGAGGAAGACGCACATCGGCTAGGATCTCATCCGCCTCCTTCGCAAGGTACTCGATGCCATCGTTTCTGTAGAACTCCCCCGCCGGGAGGACTCTCTCACCTCCGCTCCCCACGAGCCTCAGCCGCGCGTCCAAGGCCAGGACGACAGGCGCCAAGTCTGAAGAGGAGATTGCCCAACATCGATGGCTTCCGGGCGCCACGAGGCAGACGTCACCATCCTTCTTCATGCAGAACCCTATGGCCTTACGCCAGGTGTGGGGCATGTTGTAGTAATTACACCTGGTGTCCACGCAGAGGTTGCCGCCAACCGTCCCCATGTTCCTGAGCGGTGGCGTGGAGACGAGGCCAGCGGCCTTTGCCAGTGCATAGTAGTGGTTGAGTAGGGCGGGATGGGAGCTTGCCTCTCTGAGGGTGACGCTGGCGCCTATTGTTACCCCCACTGTCTCGTCCCCCGATATCCCTCTGAGTTCCTGAATGTTCTTCAGCCCAATGAGGACCTTGGGCTCGAACTGCCTCCTCTTCATGTTGGGATAGAGGTCGGTGCCTCCAGCCACCAACATGGCGTCCTGGCCATGTTGAGACAGGGCCTTCGCGGCCTCTTCCAGGGTCTCGGGTGCGATGAACGTGAAGGGGGGAAGGCGAAGCAGTTACCCACCTCCATCGGCCGCCCTAGACAGCTCGGCGCTCTTCTCCGCCGGGGGCTCCACCCTCATCGGCTCACCAAACCCAAATTCTGGGAGCTCGCTGGGGCCGATGAGCGGTTCCTCCCCCCGAGCCATCATGTCCAGCCCTCGTAGCACCTTTTCGGGGGTTATGGGTATCTCGTGGAACCTCAGTCCCAGCGCGTCGTAGACGGCATTCGCCACCGCCGGGATGACTGGGAGCAGGGGACCCTGGCCACACTCCTTTGCGCCGAAGGGTCCCTCAGGGTCCACCGTCTCCACAAGGAAGGTCTCCACCGGCGGCATCTCCTTGGTCGTCGGACTCTTGTACTCCAGCATGGACGGTATCTTGTGCATCCCAAGGCGGAACACCTGCTCCTCCATCAGGACCTCGCCCAGGGCCATGTAGACGCTGCCCTCCACCTGTCCCACTACGAGAGTGGGGTTAATGGCGCGACCTATGTCATGTGCCATCCATACCCTATCCACTTCCACGACCCCGCTCTCTCCATCAACGTTCACCTCAGCCACACATGCTGAGTAGCTATAGGCTGGGGATGGCCCGACACCGGACCCTTTGTAGGGTCCAGAGAGTTTCGGGGGTGTGTATGAACCGGAAGAAGAGAGGGCGCCGGCGACCTCCTCCGCGATCCCACAGGCATCCTCCCAAGTGATGCCCATATCAGGCTCCTCAGAATCGAAGACCCTCTCATCCCTGAATCGGAGTCGCTCCAAGGGAACCTTCAGCTTCTTGCTCACCGGCGTCGCGATGAGGTCTTGTAGTCTCTCCGCGGCCTGGATGGCGGCGTTACCCGCCATGAAGGTAACCCGGCTGCTGTAACTGCCCAGGTCCACGGGCGTGAGCTCAGTGTCCGCCACTACGAGCTCGATTTCCTCCGGCATGATGCCCAGCACCTCGGCCGTAATCATCGCCAGAACGGTGTCGGATCCCTGGCCGATGTCTATGGCCCCGCAGAAGAGAACCACTCTGCCAGTCCT
>JAJISG010000099.1 GCA_022848835.1 Thermoplasmatota archaeon
ATTCGGGTTGTTAATCTTGAATCCCGCTCCCATGAGGCCTTCCTTATAGTCAAGTTCCGAGCCCATGGTGTATAGGGCCGTCATGGGATCCAGGACCACTTTCACCTCCCCCGATTTCCACACTATGTCCTTATCAGAGGCTGGGTCTCGAACGAAGTCCATCTGGTAAGTCATCCCACTACAGCCGCCACTGACGACCTTCACCCTGAGGACAGGCGCCTCCATATCTTGCTTATCCGCCAGTTCCTTCAGCTTTTTCGCCGCTGTGGAGGTGACCTTAAATTCGACCTTGGCCTGCATGAGCTTCTCGGAGTTCCATTGGGTTCGAATCTATTTAAGTCTGTGCGTTTCCGTTGCGATGCTCTGACCAGGGCCGCCCTACGATGCTCCTCGCTGAATCACCATGAGAATCTCCTCCTTCCCCACGACGGCGTCCGCCTTTACCTTCACCTGCTTCACGACGCCCTTCGCGGTGGAGGGGATCTCATTCTGCATCTTCATGGCCTCGAGGATGAGAAGCGGTGTGCCCAGAACCACTTGATCGCCCTCCTCGACGGTGACCGCCACCACACGCCCCGGCATCGGGGCCCTCACGATACTGAGCGGTTGAGTGGTCTCTGCCTGCGGCCTGCCTTGCTTCCATGAGGAATCGTAGTCGTTCCGCTCAAAACGGACCTCCAACGGCTCCCCTTTCAAGCTGAGGGTTCTGCCTCGCACGCTGAACTCGAATCTTCTTCGACCCAAAGCCACCTTGTAGATGGGACCCGCGACCTCGACCCTGGCCGTGTATGTCCTCTCCCCGATCGTGACTCGGAGGCCGTCAGATACCTCCACAGGGTATTCTACACCTTCAAGGACTACGCTGAACATCATGACCATATGTCAGCCTCAGCTTCTGGAGGGCCTCTCGGCCAGCCAGCGACCACGCTCCAGGCATCTTCCTCTCGGTAGTGAATGACCTAGTCCTCCAACCCAGAGCACCGTTGGAGGCTGCGACAGCCGCCGCTAAGGCCGCCGCCAGCTCCCTCTGCCGTTGCTCCCGCCCTAGCTGCATTCTTGATAGGGCTCTACCGATCTTCCTGTCAGAGAGGAAGGAGGTGGAGATGTCTCCCTGTCCAAAGGCCTGGTCCCGCATGATGACCTGATGCAAGGGCACGTTCACCTGTACACCCCTGATGACCACTTCATTCAGGGCCCTTCTCATCCTTCGGATGGCGTGACGTCTGTCCCTACCGTAGGTTACAATCTTGGCCACCAAGGGGTCGTAGGCGGCAGAGACTGACTGGCCGTCCCGAAGGGCCGTGTCCACTCTCACGCCCGGACCACCGGGGAAGGACGCCTCCTTCACGCGACCGGGAGAGGGCAGAAAGCCTCTCAAGGGGTCCTCCGCATTGATCCTGCACTCCAAAGCCCACCCCCTCAACTCCAAGTCCTCCTGCTCTAGGGAGAGTCTAGTCTCAGCGGCTATGGTAATCTGCTCCTGGACGATGTCCAAGCCAGTGACCATTTCCGTGACGGGATGCTCGACCTGAAGCCGAGCGTTCACCTCGTTGAAGTAAAAGCGTCCCTCGGAATAGACATACTCGATAGTCCCGGCGTTCACATAGCCCAGAGCCTTGGCAGCCTTGATGGAGAGACGTCCTACTTCGTCCCGCATATCCTTTGAGACCGCGGGTGATGGGGCCTCCTCTATGAGCTTCTGATACCTTCTCTGGATTGAACACTCCCTTTCACCCAGATGAATAGTCTTCCTGCCATCCGCGAGGATCTGAAACTCGATATGGCGGGCCCCCAAGTGATATTTCTCCAAGAAAATATCGGAGACGCCAAAAGCCGAGAGGGCAAGGGAGCGTGCCCGTGCAAGGGCTCCTTCCATCTTCTCTGGGACCTCAACGATCTCCATCCCGATGCCGCCTCCACCCCCCGAGATCTTGAGGATAATGGGATAACCGACACTCTCAGCCACACTAATGGCATCCTCTACATCCTCCAGAGGCCGGTTGGAGCCCGGAGAGACCTCGATGCCCGCTTCCTTCAGGACCGCCTTGGAACGCAGCTTGTCACCCGCTAAGGCCATGGCCCTCGAGTCGGGGCCTATGAAGACTAATCCCTCCTCCTCGCACCTCTTCACAAATCCCGCGTTCTCCGCCAGGAAGCCGTATCCAGGATGAATCGCCTCGGCACCTGACCTACTGGCAACCCTCAGTATCCTCTCCGCGTTAAGGTAGCTCTCAAGGGGGTCCTCGCCACCGATCTCATAGGACTCGTCGGCGTAGAGGCGATGGAGGGAGTCCCTATCAACCCTTGAATAGACAGTTACCGTGGAGATGCCCATCTCCTTGCATGTCCTGAGAACGCGAAGGGCTATCTCCCCGCGGTTGGCTATCAGGAGCTTTCTGAACACCGAGGAGCAGGGAGGATGGCACCCCTTATAAATGAATGGCTTCGTCGATTAGAGATTCGTCAGTTGTCGAACTAGGAGAGACCTCTTTCGTCGGGGGAGTGCAATGCTAACCTTCGCGGAGCGGTCAGAGGGGCATATTGCCATGCTTCCTAGGTGGTCTTGACTCCCTCTTGGTGAGAAGAGCCTTGAGGGCGCTGATGAGCCTAGGTCGTGTCTCGTGGGGCTCCAGCACGTCATCCAGGTATCCTATCTCCGCGGCTACGTACGGATTGGCCAGCTTGCTCTTGTAATCTGCCACGAGCTCCTCGCCCTTCGCGTCTGGGTCCTCTGCAGCGGCTATCTCCCTCCTGAAGATTATCTGAACCGCCCCCTCTGGTCCCATAACAGCGAGCTCAGCCGTAGGCCAGGCCACGTTGTAGTCACCTCCGATGTGCTTCGAGCACATGACATCGTATGCCCCACCGTACGCCTTACGGGTGACTACCGTCATCTTTGGGACCGTGGCCTCAGAGTATGCGTAGAGCAACTTGGCCCCGTTCCTTATGATGCCACTGTACTCCTGGCTCGTCCCCGGAAGGAATCCGGGCACATCCACGAAAGTGACCAAGGGTAGGTTGAAGCAATCGCAGAAGCGGACGAACCTGGCTGCTTTGACGGAGGAGTCGATGTCCAGAGTCCCCGCGAGGATCTTGGGCTGGTTTCCCACGACGCCTACAGGGTAGCCATCCAAGCGGGCGAACCCACAGATGATGTTTCGGGCCCAGTGCTCAGTGACCTCCAGGAAATCGCCGCTGTCCACGACCCGCAGGATGACCTCCCTCATGTCGTAGGGCTTCTCGGGGTCGTCGGGGATGATGGCGTCCAGATCCTTGTCCTGTCTGTCCTCCGGATCGTCGACTTTCATCCGCGGCGGGTCCTCTAAATTGTTCTGGGGAATAAAGCTCA